>JACZTG010000017.1 GCA_022573815.1 Candidatus Neomarinimicrobiota bacterium | reverse complement strand
AAATGCTATTGCGGATCGCATAATCAGACTGATTGATAATCCCGGGCTGCGACTCCAGATGGGTATCGAAGGCAGAAAATACGTCAAATCAATTTACGATATACAAATATGTGGTTCTTTAATGAGAAGCAAATACGAAGAAATTCTTCGACGCTGACTTTTTCCGGATGTGAGTTTATATTCTTTTTTTTCTTACCGTTATTGATATTCTCTTTCCTGTTCCTGATATTAAAAATTACTAATTTATGAACAGGAGCGCATATTAAAACAATGACAAACTCTGAGTACTAATTAATTGCCGGTAAATTCATTTTTGCTCTTTTTCTTCTGGTTTATTTTCTCGTTACTAACTTACACCTATATCGTCTATCCAATTATAATTTGGTTATTAGGAGAAATTAAATTTATTTATTCTGAGCCTGAATCGAACTATAAACCATCTGTAACATTGCTTATCGCTGCCTATAACGAATCAGCTATTATCAAGAAAAAAATTGAAAACTCTCTGGCTTTGGATTATCCTTCCGAAAAATTAGATATTGTTGTTGTATCCGATGGCTCAACGGATGACACAGAAAAAGTAGTGAACGAATTCAACCTTAACAATGTCTCACTCCATAAAATATCCAAACGAGTAGGAAAGACCGAAGCTCAAAACAGGGGTGTTAAGAAGAGTCGAGGAGAAATAATCGTTTTTTCCGATGCTAATGCTATGTATGAACCAGATGCGATACTCCAACTTGTGAAGCATTTTATTGATGATTCTGTCGGATGCGTTTCGGGTAAGCTTTCTTACGCTGAAAGTTCTTCTGTTAAAACAACGGCTGAATTCGAAAAAGATTACTGGCAAATCGAACAGTGGATGAAGTCCGCCGAATCGAAATTAAGTATATTAACCGGCGCAAATGGTTCTATATATGCCGTACGGCGTGAATCGTATGTTAAACTAAATGCTGATATTATCAGCGATTTTATTGAGCCTTTGCTCGTCGTGCTGAATGGGAAAAAGTTTCTTTATGAGCCTTTAGCGGTCTCTTTGGAATCAAGTTCTAAAAACTTATGGAACGAATTCAAACGAAAGCGTAGAATCGTAAAAAGAAGTATTCACGGCTTATTGCAAAATAAAAGATTACTAAACCCTGCTCGTGTAGGTTTTCTTTCAATAGCTTTAATATCTCATAAAGTGCTAAGATGGCTTACACCCATTTTCGTTATATTTCTTGTAATCTCCAGCAGTTTGCTGATGAATTCATTTTTTTATTCGATTACTTTTTACTCTATTGTTGTTCTCTTTTCACTCGGAATCGTGGGAATTTTATTACCAAGTAAATTGTTGCCTAATTTTATCGGCTCTTTGGCATATCTGGTTGCTATTCTGGTCGCGGACCTTCTCGCTTTGTTAGAGACTATATTCGGCAGAGTGGAAACCTACTGGACACCGAAGCGGTAATTTTTTATTCGGCATATGTGATTTGTGCCTCTTTAATCCTTTTATTATCACCGCCTAAATATTCGAATTGTCTTCCGCACTTATAACAGCTGAATCTGTTGTATTCTTCATCTATCCTTTGACCGCATTCACATATCCAACCTACTTGTTTCGCCGGAACTCCCGCCATCATTGCATAATCAGGCACACTTTTTGTCACGACTGCGCCTGCCGCAACAAATGAATTTTTTCCTATGATAGTTCCACATATAATTGTAGAATTCGCTCCAAGTGTCGCCCCCTCTTTAACTAACGTTTGTTGGTAGCTTTCCTTTTTATTCTTCGGATATTTTGAACGAGGAAATAAAACGTTCGTGAATACCATTGACGGGCCGCAAAAAACATTATTTTCCAATTCAACTCCTTCATAAACAGAGACATTATTCTGAATTTTTACGTTATCTCCTATTTTTACCTTTTCTCCGATGTTAACATTTTGCCCGATTGTACAATTATCTCCAATAGTTACATTCTTTTGTATATGAGAAAAATGCCATATTTTTGTACCTCTTCCAATATTACTGAATTCATCCACCACGCTTGTCGGGTGAATATAAATATTTTTTCTATCTCTTTTTTCAACTGATTTATCCCCGGGGAGTTCGCCTGTAGCAAGCATGAGCACCCTTAAAACATCAAGAGCGCTTTCCCCATTGGCTGTTTGTAAAGAGGAGCCCTCCAAATGATCAATAAAATATTTTATCTCATTGGTGAGCGGTTTGCTGTCATCGAATTTTATCGATTTAACGGCACCCTCCCGATTTACCGGTTCACCCATTATAAAATCGATTCCTTTATCATAAAACTTAAGTTCGCTCATCTCATCAGTATTGCTGAATGAAATCATTCCTTTAGAGCCGACCAAAATAATTTTTTGCTCCCTATATGGATGCAGCCAGCTTACGAATATGTGTCCGCATACTCCTCCAGGATATTTCAAAAGCATAATTGCTGTGTCCGGTTTGTTGGTCTGTAAAAATGCCCCTCCTCTTGAAACGACCTCACTCGGTAATTCCTCAGTTAAATATCCGAAAATGGAAATATCATGTGGTGCGAAACTCCACATAATATTTTCTTTCGTTCTCACTTTCCCAAGGTTAAGCCTATTACTATAAAGATATTGTAGCCTTCCTAATTTTCCTGATTTTAAATAATCCTTAATTTTCAGAATGGCCGGGTGAAATAACATTAAATGCCCCACCATTAGATTTACTTTATTCTGTTTTGCAAGCAGAACAAGATGCTCTGCCTCTGACAACTCAAGAGTTAATGGTTTTTCAACCAGTAGATGTTTCTTGTTCTCTATCAGTCTTTTTGCAATAGAATAATGTGTTTCAGCGGGCGTCGCGACTATATATCCATCATAGTCATCGCTTAAGGAATCTGATAGATTATTATAGACATTCAGATTATCGTACTTTGCCTTAATCTTGATCAGGGCTCTCCTATCTGAATCGACAACTCCGCCCAGGGACCCCAATTCATATAACGTTCGAATGTGATTGCTACCCCAGTTTCCTGCGCCTATAACGCATATTTTTTTTCTCATGATTCGCCCCATATGCTGTCTAATTCACTCATATATAGGCTGTATGTCAGGGTCAGATAAAAAAATGATACACACTGAAACTGATTTTAGTGGAGTAACTACTTAAATATTGTAAGAATTATTTAGAGAAAATATTAGGCGAGATCGCTAATTAATTTACGAATAATTTTTAACGACAGCGGTTTCCGTATTATCTTCTTCGTCGAAAAGGAGGGGTCTTGTGACATTCCCTCGCTGCTTGATAATCCGGTAATTACTGCCGTTCTTAATTCCGGATAAAGGTTATCAACGTGTTTTAGAAATTCCCAGCCATCCATATTGGGCATATTTATATCTGTAAGTACGATATCAAATGATCTGTTTTTTAATTGACGTAGCCCTTCAAAACCGTCCCCTGCGAGAGTTACTTTGTGACCGTCTTTTACTAACACTCTTTTCAGTAATTTCCGGAATAAGGGCTCATCATCCACAACTAATATGTTCTGGCTGATATTTTTTTGTATTTTAGCTGCTGCTATCATTATTACGTGTCTTTTACGAATATTGAGGTATATATGTTCCTATGAAAACATTATAAAATAAGAAATCTAAAGCCAAAAACAAGTAAAAATTTAATCTGTTTATCTATATTTTTGTTTTATTTATAGTTATATCTCTATTTTATGAATACTATAAAATAATTATGAATTATTTCCATTATTTCGCAATTTTATACTCGCGCGATTTATCGTATTTTTCTTCCATCTTGACTCTATACATAGCCGAAACTACCTTTCTTCAGCACTATCGCCACCCTAGCTCAGCTGGTAGAGCAGCCGCCTCGTAAGCGGCAGGTCGTCGGTTCGACTCCGATGGGTGGCTCATACTTTGAAGAATTATCAAATATACCGAGTTTTATTCATATCAGTCTTCAATTATTGCTAATTGAAAACATTTAGATTAATTTAACGTACTATAATGGGCTTGTTATAAATAATGGATATCTTTAAAGAAAATATCTCTACTGTCGATTCTGCCATCATTCCTTTGGCCGAACGCATGCGGCCAGACAGTGTTGGCCGATTTTTCGGTCATAAAAAATATCTTGGAAAAGGAAAATTCCTCCGAAAACTCATAGACAGCAATGACTTACTTAGTGTAATCTTTTGGGGACCGCCCGGTTCAGGCAAAACCACCCTTTCAAGAATCCTGGCAAACGCTGCGGATGCTGAGTTTTATCAGCTTTCCGCCATAGACAGCGGTGTAAAGAATTTACGAGAGATAATAAATTTTGGCAAATCCAATATTGCTCAAGGAAAACGGACTGTATTATTTATTGATGAGATTCATCGGTTTAATAAAGCGCAGCAAGATTCATTATTATCCGGCGTGGAAACCGGAATTATTACATTAATTGGAGCAACTACGGAAAACCCCTCTTTTGAAGTAATTTCTCCGCTGCTCTCAAGGATGAGAGTTATAAAATTGGAAGCGCTCACCGAAGAAGATCTTAAATCCGTATTAAATCTCGCTTTAGAGGAGGACATAATTTTACAATCCGTTAAGCCGACGATTGAAACCAAGTCAGTTAAGATGTTGATAAATACATGTAATGGCGATGCAAGACGCTTGCTGAACAACCTTGAGCTGTCAATCCGACTGGCTGGTCAAGACTCGTCTGTTACTCCGGAAATCGTATCTCAAGCGTTAGTGACTAAAGCTCCTGGCTATGATAAAAAGGGAGATGCCCATTTTGATACTATTTCTGCATATATAAAAAGTGTTCGAGGCTCCGACCCTGATGCTGCCGTATATTGGCTGGCAAGGATGCTTGAAAGTGGCGAAGACCCCAAGTTCATTGCGCGTAGGTTAATTATACTTGCTTCAGAGGATATTGGTAATGCCGATCCATTTGGAATTGTAATGGCAAATAACACTTTTTCAGCAGTCGAAAGGATTGGAATGCCAGAAGCGCGCATCATACTTTCCCAGGCAACTACTTACCTCGCATCTGCACCAAAAAGTAATGCTGCATATCTCGCTATAGAGCAGGCGATTGAAGAGGTTAATAATGGCCCGGAGTATCCGGTACCATTACATCTTAGGAATGCGCCCACAAAACTTATGAAAGATGAGGGATATTCAGATGGATATATTTATCCACATGATCATCCTTCTAATTTTAAAGAGCAGCTTTATCTGCCGGAAGAAATTAAAGAAAAGATATTTTATAATCCTACAGACAACGGGAGGGAAAGAAAAATCTCCACCCGACTTATCGGGCTGTGGAAAAACAGGAAGAAATATCATCGTTAAGGTGGCTATATCTCGTTTCTGCCTGATATTCACTTTTATTTTGTATTCAGGTGGTATTGTTTCTGCGCAGAAAGGTAATAGGGGAATACTAAGACTGATTCACGCCGATGAATTGAAAACTGTCCGGATTAAAGGAAAACAATATAGAAAAGCCGTTGGCGACGTATTGTTCAGAAGGGGTGGAATGGATATGAGTAGCGATGAGGCTGAATTTCTTCCAAATCTGAACTTGATTAAATTTAAAGGAAACGTTATTATTTCCGGCGAAAATAGAAAATTAACAGCGCCGCAAGTAATTTATAAAACCAATGAAGACCTAATTATTGCAACCGGCAGTGTAGTGATGCTAAACAAAAATTCAACCCTAAAAGCTGACAGTGTTTATTTCTACAGAAATCAAAAAGTATCTGTTGGCATGGGCAACGCAAGAATAAATGATGGGAATATTGAAATTTTTGCTGACAATATCCGATACGATGAGATTAATCAAACTTCAGAAGCGAAAGGAAATGCGCTGTTCAATAATTTGCTGGATAAGACTCAACTTCGCGGAGGAATCATTAATTATTTTTTCGATTTAGATTCTCTTGTCGCAAGTGGAAACCCGGTACTTACTAAAATTGACACGACTTCAGGTGATACCCTGTATATCAGAAGCCTCAAAATGTTCGGCAATACGTCCACTTCAGTGTATTATGCTCAGGACTCTGTTAAGATTGACCGCCTTCAATTGCATGCCGAAGCAAGATTAGCTGAATATAATGCCGCTGCAGGAATTATAACTTTAATGAAAGAACCGTTCGTTCTTCAAAGTAATGAAAAACTTACCGGCTCAAAAATTTTAATGTACCTTGATGAACAGAAAGTAACTCAAAT
Organism: Candidatus Neomarinimicrobiota bacterium; assembly: GCA_022573815.1. NCBI lineage: Bacteria > Pseudomonadati > Fidelibacterota > Fidelibacterota bacterium. The sequence continues at coordinate 39,351 of JACZTG010000017.1, read as the reverse complement.
ATATGTTCCTGAAGATGCTAATGCGGAATCAATTAAAACTCTTTTCGCAAATAGACCTGCAATTGACATCTCTGCTGCCGATTCATCTATAAAGGGCAATCTTATTCTAACTAAGGAAAAAGTAACAGACAGATTACACGGAAAATCTTTACGGATGTACATTGAAGACAATGAAGTAAAAAGGATAGTAGTCTCTGGAATGGCCACAAGCAGCTACTATATGTCCGAGGATAGCGTACTTCAGGGTCTGAACGTTGTATCGGGCGATACCCTGATTCTTGGATTTTTAAATAACGAAATTAGAACGATATTAGTATTGGGTGGTGCCGTCGGAAATTACAGTCCGGATAAATATGCTGAGGGGTCGGACACAACTGTTTATTATAAATCTGAAACCATATTGTACGACGTTCAGAAAAAAACCACACGCTTACAGAAAAATTCTTCTATAGATTACGAGGGTCTAAAGCTTACAGCTCATCAAATACTGGTAGATTGGGATACTTCAATTCTTACGGCTTCCGGTATTGAAACAGCAGCCCCTGATTCCATTTTTGAAGCCACCGGAGATTCTATTATGGTTATCGGCTTACCCGAGCTTAATCAAAAAGGGAATAAACCGATGTATGGTGACCTAATGGAATATAACATGCGGACAAATCATGGGAAAATCAGTTCCGGTAAAACTCAAATGGAAGACGGTTATTATAGGGGAGACAAAATTCTAAGACTAAATTCGAAAATTATGGTTGTTTCCGATGGCTACTTTTCTACATGCGACCTTGAAAATCCACATTTCTACTTCAAAAGCAAACAGATGAAACTCATATTGAATAACAAGATAATCGCAAAACCCGTTATACTTTATATAAGCGGCGTACCTGTATTTGCGCTCCCGTTCGGCGTATTTCCAAATCGTACCGGTAGGCATTCCGGCCTGATAATGCCTTCATACGGTTCTACCTCGTCTGACGGCAGATTTTTACGGGGAGGCGGTTTTTACTGGGCCGGAAGTCAATATCATGATGCTACATTTATAGTAGATTTTTTCGACAAGAAGGGATATTTGTTTCGTGGGAGTTCAAAATATAAAAAACGGTATTCGCTCAACGGTGGGATTTCGGGCTCGCTTACTCCACGCTCATTCAATAACCAAAACCGGAGGCGTTGGGATTTAAGATGGAATCATAGCCAAACAATTACTCCCACGCTAAAATTTAACAGTAACGTTAAGCTTGTCTCGGATGAGAGCTTTTATGAAGATTTATCATCAAATAGAAACAGCCGGCTTAATCAACAATTAATTTCTAATGTTACATTCAACAAGCGTTGGGAGGGTTCCGGTAACGGATTATCGGTCAACCTTTCCCGCAATGAAAATTTGCAGTCTAAAGACATTACAGAAGTCTTTCCAAAGTTCAATTTCCGGATGGGAAGAAAACAACTTTTCAAAACCGGTATCGGCAATGATCCCCGTTGGTATAATTCACTTTACTACACGTATTCAAATGGTGGTGAACGGAAGCGTTCTCTTATACATACAACCATAAATGATTCAACAATCAGTGTTACAGAAGATACAAGAGAAAAAATAACTCACGCAGTCTCTGTAAATAGCCCGCAAAAACTCTTAAAGTATTTTACATTTAATCCAAGTCTGAATTATTCTGAAGGATGGATAAATGAATGGACAGAGCCACAGACGAATCCGGATGGCAGTTTCATTCTGAATGAAAACGGCAAGATAGAAACAAGGACTCGACGTTCGTTCAAATCGAGACGTACTTTCTCGTCAGGATTTCAAATGTCCACCAAAGTATATGGCAATTTTGCCCCCAATATTGGGTCATTATCCGCCGTGAGACACGTAATTACTCCATCAATCAGCTTCAGATACACTCCCGATTTCAGTAGTGATTTTTATGGTTACTACGTTACCGGCTCAGATACACTTGGTAATAATCTTAAATACGATTTATTTACCGGAACAGCAATCGGCGGCACGCCATCTAAGGCAACAAAAACGTTAACCTACAGTATAAATAATATTTTTCAGGCGAAACTGAACGAAGGAAGCGAGAACGAAAAGAAGTTAGATTTGTTTACTATAAACCTGAGGGGAAATTATAATTTCACTGCCGATTTTAGAAGAATGGGCCCGCTTTCTTCGAGCTTTCGCACTAAAGGAATCGCGGGAATAAATTTGGATATATCCACAAGGCACAATTTTTACAAATGGGCCGACGGCAGCATAACCAATGAAGCGACTATTATTCCCCGACTTACTAACTTTACGGCTTCAACCAGCTTCAATCTCAGGGGCGCTGAAAGGGTAGAGGATGTTGACGTATTGGATGACGCCGTTGAACAATATTCATCTGATGACGTTGATTCAAGGTTTGATAACTTAGATTTCGCCGATTTATCCGGTGACGCATGGAGTGCAAGAATTTCATTAAATTACACACTGAATAAAACAAATCCGGATAATACTTCAAAAACTTTTTGGATGCGGGGAAATTTAAATTTTAACCCGACAAGAGAATGGTCAGTCGGATATAATTACAACATTGATTTGGTGAGAAAAATCATTACTAATCATAGCGTGAATATTCGCCGCGATCTTCACTGCTGGCAGTTTGCCCTTAATTGGACTCCATCAGGTCCGGGAGCCGGATACTTTCTCTTGATAAATGTGAAATCAGCGCAATTACGTGATTTGAAAATTGAAGAAAGAGGAGGAAAAAGCAGCCTTTTCGGAAGGTAGCGATTCACTATTTTAAAATGTCGTCAAAAGCATATCTGAAAATTGTGAAGTCTCTGAATACAAAGAAACAGAGAAATAAACATTCGCTATTTCTTGTCGAGGGAATTCGCGGATGCGAAGAGTTGATAAAATCCGAATTTAAAGTTGACCATATATTTTATTCAGCACCCGGATTATCTAACCCTCGTATCAAAGGCTTGATAGATATTCTTGAAGCTAAAAAAATCAACAGCAAAGAAATTTCTCCCGAAGAAATGAACGATATTGCAGATGCCGTAACAACACAAAATATAATTGCTGTTGCGAAACTCCCATCGGACTCTCTCAATATTAATTTATCAAAAATGAGCAGGGTTCTCTGCCTTGAATCTATTTCAGATCCGGGTAACTTAGGCGCTATTGTGAGAACGGCTTCGTGGTTTGGCGTTGACGCCGTCGTACTGTCGAACGGTTCTGTTGATGTCTATAATCCAAAGGTGGTTCGTTCCTCTTCCGGCGGAATTTTCACTGTTCCCATATTCAGCAATGTGACACTAAATGATTTATTACAAGAAGCGAAAGCAGCGAATTTTCAAATTATAGCAACCATTCCGCATGGAGGGCAAAGCTTACATAAAACTAAGTTTGCCGAAAAATCCTTGCTGATATTTGGCTCCGAAGCAGATGGAATATCAGCTCCAATCATTTCTGCGGCGGACACACTGCTTTCAATTCCCTCTAAGGGAACCGCGGAATCCCTGAATCTTGCTATATCCTGCGGCATTATACTCGGCGTAATGGATTATAATTCTCAAGTGTAACATTCTTTTATCAGAACTATGTTTCAATCTGATTTTTTCTAAGACAACTTCTGCCTAAGCCCTTGACTTACAAAAAGTCTTAAAATAACTTGTTGCGCTATGTTGGATATCAAAATATTGCCGTCAGGAAAATCCGCTGTATGGCTAAGTGTGTTCGGTGTTATATCAGCTTTGATATTGGCATCTATTACCTGGCTATTGATAGCGCCTTTCGCCGGAATGTCTGTTTCAATTTGGATTGCTTTAATTATTGGCGAGGGCGCCCTAATAATACCCGCCATACTTTATGTTCGGTCCAGACGTTATGATTTTCGAGCAACCTTCAGGCTGAAAACTCCTCCAAAGGGAACTCTATTATCAGCGCTGATTATTGCCATCTCTCTTCAGCCACTGGTTGATGAATTCGATAGGCTCTTATCAAAGATTCTTCCTATGCCGTCATTCCTTGACGAGTATTTACAGGGCGCTTACGAATCTCTCAAAGTGGAGGACGTCAGTTCATTTATTCTTATGGCAATCGGAGTAGTGATAATTGCCGGAATTGTGGAAGAAGGACTATTCCGCGGGATATTACAAAAATCCTTTGAAAATGAAAATACTCCCCTGAGGGCGGTTATTATCTCAAGCGCAGTTTTTTCCATTGTACATTTTTCACCACAGCTGTTACAGATTTTTTCTCTTGGAGCCCTTCTTGGCTATGTTGCGCTTCGGACTGACAGCCTATATCCATCAATAGTGTTACACATGGTGAACAACGCAATTGCGATAACTTTTATTAATATCGATACAACCGATTATTCTTTTTATACTTTAGGAAATCATGTATCTCCATTGATAATTGTTCCTGCATTGTTCATATTTGGGTTTACATTAAGAAAATTTCATTCTCAAACCGCTGCAAACATAATTATTGAGAACACAAAGATAGAATCTGCTTTTTGAAGGAGCCTCTTATGGCAAAAGAAATTTACGATAACGTGCTTGATCTTATCGGTAGAACCCCGATAGTAAAACTCAACAAGGTCGTTAAGAAGGGTGGAGCTCAGGTTTTGGCAAAACTCGAATATTTCAACCCGGGGTCAAGCATTAAAGATCGCATAGCCATGGGTATAATTAACGGCGCTGTGAAGAGCGGAAAATTGAAACCCGGCGGCACTATCGTCGAGGCTACAAGCGGAAATACCGGTGCCGGACTAGCTATTGCAGCAGCAGTATTGGGGTATAAAACGATATTTGTGATGCCGGACAAAGTTTCTATCGAAAAAATTCAACTATTAAAAGCGCTTGGCGGTGAGGTCATTATTACTCCTACATCGGTAGCTGCGGAGTCACCCGAAAGCTACTATTCGGTAGCAAAGAAAATCGCCTCCGAAACTCCCAATGCCTATCTTTCCAATCAGTACTTTAATCAGGAAAACCCGAAAGCCCATTACAGGGTTACCGCTCCCGAAATATGGAAGCAGCTCGATGGCAAACTTGATGTATTTGTTTCCGGATTAGGAACCGGCGGTACCATAAGCGGTATCGGTGAATTTCTTAAGGAGAAAAACCCAGCTATTAGAATTGTTGGTGCCGACCCGTACGGTTCAGTGCTCAAAACCTATAAAGAGAGTGGTATTCTAACTCAGGGCACTCCATACCTTGTGGAGGGAATCGGAGAAGATATAATACCCGGTACGCTGCATTTGAAGTTTGTTGACGAAATTATTAATGTCACCGATAGAGAATCGTTTAGAATGTCCAGACGCCTCACAAAAGAAGAAGGTATTTTTTGCGGCGGTTCATCAGGAACAGCCGTACACGTGGCAGTCAATCTGGCTGAGAAAATGAAACCCGATCAGATTGTCCTTGTAATAATCCCCGACGGGGGTGACAGATATTTATCTAAACACCACTCGGATGAATGGATGCGTGAGAAGAGAATGCTCGGCCCCGATCGTGTGACAGTCCGGCTTATAGCAGAAACAAAACCTAATAAAATTCCGAGTCTTGTCTCGTTAAGCCAGAATAGCTACGTAAAAGACGCTTTAAAGCTTATGAACGAATATAATATCTCGCAACTTCCCATTATTGATGACAATAAATCTGTTGGAAGTGTTCGAGAGAACCGTTTACTCTCAATGGTCCTTGAAGATGCCGAGAGTGTTAACACTCTGATTAGCGGAGTAATGGATGATCCGTTCCCTGTAATAGATGAAAATAATACCCTTGATAGTGCGTCAAAAACATTAAAAGACTCTCCCGCAGCAATCGTCCGGGACAGAGGCACTTTAGTTAGCGTCATAACAAGATTTGACATAATCGAGTTCACATCTCCATTGGAATAGATTTATGAAGCCCACAGAAATACGCGTACTCTTAGATACTTACCGTAAGCTTATCCGGCGTAATGCCACAAAACATATTGCCAATATGTTTAATAAAACGCATACGGCTGATACGGCGCTGCTTTTCAGGGATTTCTCGCCTAAAGAAAGGATAGTTCTTTTCTCGCAAATGTCTCCTGAGTATTCGGCTGAGGTAATAAGAGAGCTCGATGAAACTCTTGTTGTGGAATTATTGACACAGAGGAATGCCAAAGAAATTCAGTTGATGTTAAAACACGTTCCATCCGATGATGAGGCAGACATTTTCGGAATCTTACCGGAAGAACTATCGGAAGAAATTTTAAATCTTATGAAGGAAGAGGAGACCAGCGAAATTGAAGAGCTCCTCAAATATGATCCCACATCAGCCGGTGGATTAATGACTCCTCAGTACTTTGCTCTAAATGAAGACACAACTATTCAAGAAGCGATAAATGCGTTGCATGAATCTGAAGAAGCGGAAATGACATTTTATCTTTATGTCACTGACGATAGGAATCATTTGGTAGGGGTTGTTTCCTTGAGACAGCTAATTATTCATTCGCCATCTAAAAAGCTCTCTCAAATTATGAACGAGAAGCCAATTTCCGTATTGACTGATGTGGAGCAGGAGGAAGTTGCCAAACAGGTCTCAAGATACAATATCATTGCCATTCCGGTAGTTGATGAAGAAAATAAACTTTTAGGAATTATAACTGTCGATGATGTAGTGGATGTTATCAGAGAAGAAGCTACGGAAGATTTCTTCCGAATGGCAGGTGCCGGAAAAGACAGAGAAATATTATTAAAATCTACCTATGACGCGGCCAAGCTTCGTTTTCCATGGCTGTTAGCGACCTGGGTCGGAGGCATATTCGCTTCTGTGATAATCGGTAAATATCAGGTTCTCCTCACGAATTGGATAATCTTAGCTGCATATATGCCGATCATTGTAGGTATGGGCGGAAACATCGGAACTCAATCTTCCACTATCATTGTTCGCGGCTTATCAACGGGAAGGGTTTCAATAGATGCCTGGTGGACAGTTCTGTTTAAAGAAATGCGTGTAGGCGTTTTACTCGGATTAACCTATGCAATTCTTTTAACATTATTTGCGTCATATTTTTACGGCTCTAACGTAACTATCGGACTTGCAGCCGGCATAGGAATTCTTGCATCTATGACACTTGCCACATTAACAGGTACTCTTGCGCCGATTTTGCTACACCGGTTAAATGTTGATCCGGCTGTAGCGACGGGTCCGTTTGTCACGACATCAATTGATATTATCGGAATAACTATTTATCTGTTTGTAGCCTCGTATATGCTGAGCTAAATATTTATTTTCGTTTAATCTTGAGTAATATTGTTCTCTTTTAACACATTATTTGTTCTAATCGGATTTTTTCACGGGTTGGTCATATTGTACTTTCTGACTGGTCTTCTAAGGAAAAATAATACTGAAATTAATAAAGAAAACTATAGAGTCTCTGTCATCATCGCCGCGCGTAACGAATCAAAAAATATCGGTAATTGTATTAAATCTATTTTATCTCAGTCTTATCCTCATGATTTTTTTGAAGTAATCGTTATCAATGACCGCTCTACAGACGAGACTGCCGATATCGTTAAAAGAATTTCTGATTTAGATTCACGTGTAAAGCTTCTTAATGTGGATAATGTCCCGGCGGGAATACATCCCAAGAAGCACGCTCTTTCAATTGGCGTGGAAAAAGCTACCGGAGATTTAATTTTTGAAACAGATGCTGACGTCACTGTCGGTTTTAACTGGCTCGAATCAACGGTCGAGCGATTTACTTCTGACGTTGGCCTGGTTGTTGGAGGATCTTTTATCAGCAGCAACCCGGGCTCCGCCTTAGAAAATTTTCAGGCTGTTGATTTTCTATTATTGGTCGCTTCTGCCCAAGGCTCTCTTGGACACGGAATTCCTATGGGCGGCACAGGTCAGAATTTAGCATACCGGAAAAGTATCTTCGCGGAAGTCGGAGGACTCGCTGTCAATTCTCAACGCTACGTAAGTAACGATATATTATTCATCACCAAAGTATCTAAAACAAATTGGAATATAGTTGGCAATCTGAACCCTAAATCAACCGTATCCACCATACCGGTAAGCGACTGGAAGCAGTTTATTTCTCAAAGGACTCGCTGGGCATCTAACGCATACTGGAAAGGATTAAATCCCTTACTTGTCCTTATGCTTGGTGTAAATTATCTGATGAATTTATTCGTGGGCGCGGGAATTATTTTTATGGTAACAAATCTCACATTTTATTTCCCTGTAATTGCGCTGGCAATATATAAATTTTTAACGGAGCTGGCTTTCTATAAAATCGCCTCGTATAAAATGGATAAGACATTCTTATTTAGAAGCTTTGTCGGCTGGTTTAACAGGGTTACGCCATACGTCCTTTTCATAGGTATTCTTGGCGGGCTTGGAAGGTTCAAATGGAAAGGATATAAGGCAGCACAAAATTGACCCCGATAATTTTCCTATCTCTAATATATTCTTTTGGTATTCTCTGGTTAATAGCAGGTCTTAAAAAACTAAACGAACCTTCCGGCCTGGAGCAAAATTTAACCGTTTCAGTAATTGTCGCTGCCCGCGATGAAGAGGATAATATAAAGAATTGTATGGAATCGCTTGCCGCTCAGGACTATCCACAAAAAAACTATACTGTTTTTATAATAAATGATCGCTCAAAGGACAGCACTGAGAAAATCATCTCAAAATTCGTTTCCAAACGTTCTAATTTTCAACTAATTAACATAAAGAATCTGCCGCCAGACACCTCGCCAAAAAAACATGCTTTACAGATGGGAATTAAGGCATCAGATGGAACTATTATTTTAACAACGGATGCGGATTGTATTCCTCCTGACGGATGGATTTCCGGAATGGTGAAGTATTACAGTGAAGATTCTGTTGGATTCGTGGCTGGATATGCGCCGATAAAGAATGATGACAATGGGTTAATGGGTGGATTAATAAATCTGGATTCTCTATCGCTTGCCGCTGTAGCAGCCGGATCTATCGGAAATGATTATCCGATGACATGCACCGGCAGAAATTTATCTTACCGCAGAAGCTCGTTCGAATCTATTGGCGGCTTTGACGGGCTATGGAAATTTATGAGCGGTGATGATGATTTACTTTTGCATAAAGCCCATTACAACGGAGTCCGGGTTCGATATTCCATATCGCCCTCTACTTTTGTGAGGTCATCTACCTATGACTCTATGACTGAAATATCAAATCAGCGACGCAGGCATGCGTCTAAGGGCTTACACTATTACGAGTTGCGCGGTATGACGGGGCTGAAAATTGCGCTCCCGATTATTTACATTTTCAATCTGTTTATCGTTTTCGGATTACTCGGAATTAGCTCTGACCTTTCAGGACTCGCTATTGCAATGATACTGAAATCAATTGCTGAGTTTTCATTACTGTCTCTGTTTTCTTCCATAGTCGGTACTAAGGGCTTTTCAAAATTATTTCTTCTTGCCCTATTTATTCATCCTTTCTATGTTGTCGTCTTCGGAGCCTGGGGGGCGCTTGGAAGATTTAGATGGAAAGGACAAAAAAATTAATCTCCTAAAGGCAGGTCTTTAAAATTATCTCACCTTATCGAATTAGAGTGGCATTGCATACTGTGCTTAGGAACATTCGCGTATTAAGCGCTTATAAAATATGGAATTTTCTAAAAGTTACTCTTTCCTTTTATCTTTCTCGATATACTAAAATATCAATTCATTGGGGAAGTCCGGTAATTCTTATGGTCGAACCCACAAACTATTGCAATTTAAAATGCCCTTTATGTCCTTCCGGTAACGGAATGATGATTCGAAACAAGGGAATGATGGATTTGGATTTATTTAAAAATTTAGTGGATACAACCAAGAGGACTCTTTTTCTAACAATGTTCTGGAATCAGGGCGAACCGTTTATGAACAAAACTTTGATGGAACAAATTAAATACGCACACGATAATAAAATCGCTACCGTAGTCAGCACGAACGGCCATTATATCAATAATTCCAACGAAGCTAAATCTGTTATCGATTCAGGACTAAGCGAACTAATAATATCTTTGGATGGCGCCTCGAAAGAGTCTTACTTAGAATATAGAATAGGCGGAGATTTTGACAAAGTGCTTGATGCAATACGAATTTTATCTGCTGAGAAAAAGAAGACCGGAGCGTTAAACCCTATAATTCACCTTCAATTTCTTTTATTTAAACACAACCAACACGAGATAAATAGAATAGATCAAATGGCTGCTGATCTCGGGGCTGATAAATATTCCTTCAAGACAATTCAGGTATATACCGATGAGGATGCAGAAAAATTTTTGCCCGATGACAGTGACATGAATCGCTATGATGTGGTTGATGGAGATCGCGTATTAAAGGCTGATTGGCATGCCGGATGTAAGCGTATCTGGTTTACAACCATGGTCAATTGGGACGGCTCCGTTGCACCTTGCTGTTATGATAAAGATGTGGATTATAGGCTTGGTGATGCTAATAACGAGGACATTATTGAAATTTGGAAAAATGATGGTTTCAATAAATTCAGGAAAACAGTTCTCAGCGACAGACAATCTATCGAAATGTGCCGGAATTGTGCCGAAGGATTAAAGGTTAAGCAGTTTCAAAAAGTAAGGTGGATTTCTTAATTTGCTACATCTATAATTTGCATAATGTGAAAGATTGTTTTATTTTCAATCCATGCCCGCCCAACAAAATTTCTTCGCTCAAGCCAAGCTAAATATGAACAAGCAATTTATTAGAATAGACAAATGAAAAACACGTTATTAGATTTTTTACGTGCATTTCGTAAAACAATCATTATCTGGATTGTGTTGTCTCTCTTTGTAGTCGCTGGTATATATTTCGGAGTACCAAAAAAGATAATCGGTGGCGGTATCATCGCCGTTGGCTGGATAACCGGTGCATTCGCCGGTTTAATGACGATGCTTGCTCTTTTGCCGGTGATAGGTCCTCTTATAGTCAGCGTATTGTCACTTCCCGTAATATGGCTTTTAAACGGTCTTGGTTATTTTGTTTCAATCGTTGCTATTAAAAAAGGATATAGCAAGGAAGTTGTAAATTCTCGAATTCTTACGGTAGTGTTAATTGTGGGAATTGTGATTGGTTATCTTCTCTCTAACTTTATAGAATATTTCCGCAACACCGGACCGGAAATAATGTAGTTGTCTAAATTTTTGCCGGTTATTCTCTTAGGCAAATAATTCTGTTTGAATGTCCCTCGGCTCGAAAGTAAAGACTTTTATCCCTATTAGACGAACGCTTCTTCCCGGCTTGAAATTTGAATAAATCATCTGTTTCGCAACTTCAAATAATAATATATTATCGTTATTCCCCCTTGAAAGAGTTTTTGATCTTGTAATGGTTTCGAAATTTTCATAACGCATTTTGATTCCGATTCCCCTGGCTTTGACTTTTTTGTCATTCATTAAATCGCATATCCCTTCACTCAACTTTCTTAAAGTCTGATCAAGACCGGACGGATTGGATATATTTTTGTTGAATGTACGTTCTTTACTGATAGACTTTCTCTCGCGGCTTATTTCAAGCCGATTACCTGATATTCCCCTTGCTCTTTTATATAACCCTTCGCCGTGAATACCAAATCTACTGATTAGTTCTTTTTCGCTAATCTTCTTTAATTCATTTATCGAATTTACACCGATATTTTTAAGCCTCTCTTTTGTCTTTGGCCCCACTCCCGGAATAATTCCCACATCCATTTGCTCGAGAAATATTTCTTCCATATTGGGAAGTATCTCTAATATTCCTTCCGGTTTGGCGTGTTTCGAAGCTATCTTTGCCATCATTTTATTTGTGCCAATTCCAAGCGATGCCGGTAATCCAAGCTCTTTGGCAATTCGAAGTTTTATTTCTTCTGCAATTTCAATTGCAGGTAATTTGCTCTTGCGCTTAGATTCGGAAAGGTCAATATACCCTTCATCAATACTTGTTCTTTCAACATTTGATGAATATTCATTTACAATTCCAAATACCGATCGTGAATATTTCGAGTATTCACCATGACTACCCCCGACTCTGATGAGATGGGGGCATAATTTAAATGCCTGATACATTGGCATAGCTGAACGTATGCCATATTTTCTTGCTTCATATGATGCGGAAGCAACGACGCCCCTACCGGTTGGACTACCACCTACTACAACCGGTTTTCCAACTAAGTTTGGGTCTTTTATTCTTTCAACTGCTACAAAGAATTGGTCAAGATCCAAATGCGCAATTTTATTCAATAGAAATTAATTTTGACTAATTATATTTTCTGAGAATTCCTATTACGATTCCCTGTATCTTCACATTATGTGCCGGTAAAATAAAGGGCAGCATTTTATCATTCGCCGGCTGAAGGCGTATTTTGCCGTTTTCAGGATAATATTTTTTTATTGTAGCCTCTTCACCGCCCACTAAAGCAACCACAGTTTCTCCGCTTTCGGCAGTTGATCGTTCTTTTACCACTACATAATCTCCATCACGAATCTGCTCATCAATCATGGAATTTCCCCGAACTTTCAACACATAATGATTTCCAATGCCGATCATATCTTCCGGAACATTAACAGACTCTGTCGGATCGGATATAGCTTCAATAGGTTCGCCGGCGGCGACCAATCCCAGCAGTGGCAGACTTACGGCATTACTTTTTTCTAACTGCTGAACTATATCTATAGAGCGGCTTTTATTCCATTGTTTGGTAATCATCCCCTTCTCAACGAGGTGTTTTAGGTGCTTATGGACTGTTCCCTTCGAACGATAGCCAAGTCCGTTTGCTATCTCTTCATAGCTTGGCGAATATCCGTTGAGTTCCTGAAAGCTCCCGATATAATCAATGACACGTCTCTGCTTTTGTGTAAGCGCCAAAATATCTCCTTTTCAATTGGTGAACAGAATGCGTATATAGTATAGGCGTACAAATGGCGTATGTCAAGCTCTTTTATGATACTCTATTGATTTGAAACTGCTTGATGAAATTTTGGAACTAATTATTGAATCAGTATGAAACTAAACTGAATTATACTCTAACTTCTTTTTTAGGTGCTCAACTCTGTCCCGATATTCCGTATCTTCTTTAATTTTACGAGCCACCAACTTACAGGCGTGTATTACTGTGCTATGGTCTCTTCCGCCAAAGTGAAGACCTATTGTTTTAAGAGAGTGCCCGGTCAAAATTCGAGAAAGATACATCGCAATTTGTCGAGCGGCGGCAACTTCCATTTGGCGACCCTTACCTATTATCGCATTGGATTCCACATCATTTTCCTGCGCGGCATAAATTATTATATCTTCAATTGTTGTATGAACCTTTGAGCTGCCGAGAACCTCTTTAAGAACTCTATGCGCTAAAGATAAATCAATTTCAGCAGAGGAAAGTGATGCATAGGCGAGAAGTCGTATCAGAGACCCCTTGAGCTCTCTAATATTTCCTTTGATATTAGTGGCGAACAATTCGATTATCTCAGGGGAAATCGGAATATGGTTTTCCATTGCCATCCGATTTAAGATTGCAATTCTCATTTCAAGTTCCGGCTCCTGCACATCCGCCGACAGACCTGCTTGAAATCTGGATATTAAGCGCGCTTCCATTCCGAGTAGGTCGCGAGGCGGCGTATCCGAAGTAAGAACGATTTGTTTTCCATCCTGATATAGGGCATTAAAAGTATGAAAGAATTGTTCCTGTGTTTGTTCCTTATTGATGAAGAATTGTATATCATCCAATATCAAGAGGTCGATACTGCGATAATATTTTTTAAATGATTCGACCTTTCCTTTTTCAAGTGAATTAATAAAATCAATTGTAAATATTTCGCTTGGTACGTATAAAACGCGTTCAGCCGTACCGGTGGCCTTCGCGTGATTGCCGATAGCCTGTGCGAGATGAGTCTTTCCAAGCCCCACACCGCCATAAATAAATAACGGATTAAACGAAGTTTTTCCTGGAGCATTGGCTACTGCCTGGGCGGCGGCTCTCGCAAATTGATTAGAGGAGCCCTCCACGAACATCTCAAATGTGTATTGGTCGTTAAGTCCGCTTTTATCGTCTTTAGATCTCGCTATAGATTCTTCTGTAGAATTAAATGATTCCGCCGTAGGCGAATCGGAGGGTATTACATAATTTAAAACAACTTCCGGGTATCCCAAATTACCGAGAGCTGACCGTAAAACTTCGCTATAGTGACTTTCTATCCATTCAACATGGTATCTGTTGGGAATTTGAAGTGTTAATACACTTCCCTCAATATTGACGGGTGTGATCGGCTTAAACCATGTTTCATATGACTGTTCACTAACATTCGTTTTTATAAAATTGAGGCATCCGACCCAGAGATTGTTATGTGGTGCGTTCTGATCATAATTTAGTGGCAATTCCTGTCTACCTCATTAGGTTAAATGTTGTCTGTTAATTTATTTATTTTTTTTCTCGGTAACAGAATTGAGAAAAAACAACCTGAATCTGTGGTTCGAAGAGCAACGAAAGCATTCTCATTCTATTGTATGACCCCTATAAGTTAAAGCTAGATATTATGTGTTTTTGTGTCCCAGCTTATTTATCAACAAAAAGCTATTTTGTTTTAGTTGTTAACAATTTATTAACAAGCAGCTTTTATGTTTGAAATGATTTAAGGCTGTGTCGGAGTTAATGTCAAGAAATATTTCCGTTTCTGTAGAAATTGCTGAAAATAAGCTACCGCAATGGTTTTTAACTAAGAAATGTCTTGCATTTTAATCCATTTATTGTCTATTTTTTTCCGCTTAAAAGTTGAATTTTAAAACTATCAACACGGAAAAATGGATAAGAAATGAAGAGAACGTTCCAACCAAGTAATCGCAAACGACGCAATAAGCATGGATTTCGCAAACGAATGTCCACCGCTGACGGCAGAGCCATTCTTAAGAGACGGCGTGCAAAGGGCAGGAAGAAACTTACCGTCTCCTCTGAAATACCCAAGAAATGAAATTTTGGATAAGCGCCTTCCGAAGAAGGTTATTCTCCGCAGACGCAATGACGTTAATAAATTGTTTCGAAACGGAAATAAAATATCCTCAGGAAATATTTCGGCATTTTATTTGCCTTCATTCTCGAGAAAAATAGCATTTCACATTTCAGCCAAAGTGGGAATATCAATCATTAGAAATAAAATCAAACGTTATTTAAGAGAATCTTATCGGCTAAACAAGGATCTCTTCCCTGAAAATATTTCAATTATTTTTAGGGTTTCAAAACCGATTATCAGCCCCTCTTATCAATCAATAGAATTTGACATGAGGAATATCGCTTCTGAAATCCTATCGAACAATGAAAAAGATTAAATTAGTCCCGAAATATATCGTGCTATCCTTTTTGCGCCTCTATCGCCTATTAATTTCGCCGATCCTTGGAGCCAATTGCCGGTTTTATCCTTCATGTTCCAAATACTCGATGGAAGCCATAGAAAAATATGGGCCATTAAAAGGAGGAGCTTTATCCTTGAAACGAATTGCAAAGTGTCACCCATTTCATGAGGGTGGAGCTGACCTGGTACCATAATGAAATCTAATAAAAATACTATAATCGCCATTCTTCTTATTGGCTTAATACTCCTTTTAACGCCGAGTTATTTGAAATGGGTCTCTCCTCCACAGCAAGAGACACCCCCCATACCGGTTTCTGAAAATATTGGGCAGGGTAATGGCGCAGCTGTATCATCATCCACACTCTCAACCAAATTACCTTCAATTGGAAGAGCCGCGGAACAGATTCCCACCGTTCGCCCAAAGGAAATAATCATTTCGGAAACATTTATTTCTATAGAAACACCTTATTACTTTGCTACGCTGTCGTCTCTCGGTGGGGGACGCATAACCAAATGGCAACTTAAAAATTTTGCCGGCCTCAACAATGAGCCTGTAATAATGATAAATACATTAGATACAAAGAATCTCGGGATTCGTATTATAGATGTTAATCGAGACACTGTTGATTTTTCAGGGTTCAACTGGATTCCATCCTATGAAAACCTTTCTATGCTAAATATTGGTCCCGGCGAAACGCGAGAAGTTTCTTTTTACACGCGTACTGATGAAATAGGCTCGGTTATTCGTAAAACCTTTACGTTTAACGGCGATAGTTACGATTTTTCACTTTCTTTGGATGTTTCTGGATTGCGCGAAGCAACAATAAACAACAGGTACTCTCTATATTGGGATACCCCGCTTTTATCTACCGAGCCTTATTTAAAAAACGATGCCGAATATGCCCGCGCATTGGCTCTTTTAGGCGAAGATGTGGAAGAGATTGACGCTACTCCCGGTGAAATCGAAAATGAATATTTTATAGGTTCGGTATCCTGGGCAGCTGCCAGAACCAAGTATTTTACCGCTGCCGTTATTCCTCCGAGAAATCAGGCAGACAGGGTGCTGTTAAATGGGACGGCCAGGAACACGCCAAACGATGAAGTATCCAAATCATATAAATTTTCTCTTGATATTCCCGTTGAGAACGAACTTACAGGATATAATCATAAATTTACGATTTATGTGGGTCCCATAAATCTTGATTTACTAAAGGGTTACGATGTTCGATTAGAGAAGATGATGAATTTCGGGTGGGGCTTCATTCGACCCATCAGCAGAGCCGCGCTTTGGGTTTTTGTTCAGATACATAAAGTCGTTCCCAATTATGGTTTCGTAATAATAATATTTTCGGTACTGGTCAAGCTCCTTGTGTATCCGTTAACTCATAAAAGCTTCGTATCAATGAAAAAAATGCAGGACTTACAGCCTGTTATTGCAGAACTTAAGGAAAAATATAAAGACGATCAACCGACGCTCCAGAAAAAACAAATGGCTCTGTTTAAAGAATATGGTGTAAACCCGTTAGGCGGCTGTTTGCCAATGCTGCTTCAGATGCCGTTACTGTTTGCTCTATTCAACTTATTCAGGACTACAATTGAATTAAGAGGCGCCGGGTTTATCTGGTGGATAAAGGACCTTTCGTCTCAGGACACATTATTCACTCTTCCATTTTCGCTCCCGATTTATGGTGATAATGTTAATTTTCTTCCTGTATTTATGGGTTTAACCATGTATCTTCAACAAAAATTTTCCGGTCAATCGGCTTCAAATCAACAACAAAAGATGATGGGTTATTTTATGCCTGTATTTATGGTACTATTCTTTAATACGTTTCCTTCGGGATTAAACCTTTATTACTCGTTATTTAATATATTAAGTGTTGTGCAAACTAAATATCTTTCAGACGGATTTTTCAGTAAAAAAAAGAGTGAGAAAGCAAATAGCTAAGTAAGAAACTTACCCATAGCTGATTATTATGGGAAACCGCCCTACAAACGAAGACACGATTTCTGCGCTATCCACCCCCCCGGGAATAGGCGGAATTGCGGTGGTACGCCTATCGGGCCCAAACTCTCTGAACATTGTGAACAAATTGCTGCCAAAGAGTAAGTCGCTGTCAAATAAATCGCACAGAATGGCAACCGTAGCTACTATTATAGATCCGAATACCGGTGATATTCTTGATGATGCGGTTATTACTTTTTTCCGCGGACCCGATTCTTATACATCTGAAGACCTTGTTGAGATCAGCTGCCACGGCGGGCATTATGTTCAGGCAAAATTGTTGGAAATACTCACAGGGCTCGGCTCAAGAATTGCCGATCCGGGGGAATTTACAAAAAGGGCTTTTTTAGGTGGGAAATTAGACCTATCGCAAGCTGAGGCCGTAGCAGACCTGATTGCGGCGAAAGTTGAGAAATCTCACAAAAGCTCTATTCTTCAAATGCGCGGCAGCCTTAAAGCCGAGGTTACCGATCTTCGAAACAAACTTGTTGAATTATCCGCTCTTATTGAGGCCGAACTGGATTTCTCCGACGAAGAGATAAGCTTGACGCCAAACAGCAAAATAACTGAATTAATAAATTCGTTAGCCGATAAAACAAATACCATTTTAGGCAACTATAAGTTCGGCAAAATTATTCGCGAGGGCGCAGTTATACCAATCGTGGGTAAGCCGAACGCCGGTAAATCAAGCTTATTAAACGCTATTTTAGATACCGAACGGGCAATTGTTACCCCCATCCCCGGAACTACAAGAGATACGCTTGAAGAAGAAGTTGATATTGGCGGATATCTCGTGCAACTCATAGATACCGCAGGGGTTCATATTAGTGATGACAGTATTGAAAAATTGGGGGTTGAGCGTTCTCTTTCTGTAATTGAGGCCGCCGATCTCATTATCTGGCTTCTTGACAGGTCTGCTCCAATAAGCGATGACGACTTAGAATTAATGGCGCTTCTTCGTGGGAAAAACGTAATTGCAGTGGAAAGTAAAACGGATGTTGATAGGCATTCAGAATTCACGCCAATGGAAAGGAATATAGATATAGATATTTCTCTTTCGTCGCATACCGGAGAGGGCTTGAAGGCCCTTATGGGGGCTATTATAGAAAAGCTAGAAACTATGGATCATGGAGAGCCTCTTTTAATCACCAATGCGCGACAGGCGGCAGCGTTAAAAAAGGGTGCCGAATCACTAAAAGAGGCACTTAAAAGCGCAAGAGATTCTGCAAGCGGAGAGCTAATAGCGGTTGATTTACGGAATGCAATGAACTATCTGGGAGAGATTACCGGGGAGATTACTACTGACGACGTACTTAATGAGATCTTTGGGAGGTTTTGCATTGGAAAGTAATTATGTTTCACGTGAAACACATTCTGAATTATTTTATGCCACACACAGCCTGTTTCACGTGAAACACCTGATATCCGGTTTGCATTTTCATACGGATAATCTTATAATGGGTGCCTATGGCTGAAAAATATGACATAATTGTTGTGGGTGCCGGTCACGCAGGAATAGAAGCCTCTCTCGCGGCAGCGCGAATGGGTCATCGCGTAGCGATTATTACAATGGACACAAAAGCGATCGGTAGAATGTCCTGCAATCCAGCTATCGGAGGGCTTGCCAAGGGGCATCTTGTGCGTGAAATCGATGCGCTTGGCGGGGAAATGGGACTTGCGGCAGATGCTTCGGGCATCCAATTTAAAATGCTTAACCGCTCAAAAGGTAGGGCTGTTTGGTCACCGCGCTGTCAGAGCGACAAATATGCCTACTCAGACTATATGATAGGCGTTGTGGCTTCCGAACAAAATATCAGCCTTATCACCGATACGGTATCGGGCCTAACGCTTTCTGGAAAGCGCGTTATAGGTGTTAATTCTGTCTCCCATGGCGTAATTCCTTCCGACTCCGTAATTCTTACCTGCGGCACATTTCTAAACGGACTCATGCACACCGGGCTTCAATCTACATCCGGCGGACGAATTGGCGAAAGCAAGGTGGCGGGGCTAACAGAAAGCCTTTTGTCCATCGGATTTCAGTCGGGTCGGCTTAAAACCGGCACGCCGCCAAGACTTAAAAAGGATTCTATCGACTTTGATTTGACTCAAGCTCAATATGGCGATGAAAACCCGAGACCGTTTTCATTCCGTACAAAGGATTTTTCTCCTCCCAATGAGCCTGCGTTTATTACCCACACAAATGAAAAAACACATGCCGTTATTGCATCCGGGTTAGATCGGTCCCCGATGTTTACCGGAAAAATTAAGGGGATTGGTCCCAGGTATTGCCCATCCATCGAAGATAAGATCGTTCGTTTTTCCGATAAACCATCTCATCAACTCTTCCTTGAGCCGGAGGGTATTGGCAGAGATGAAATTTACGTCAACGGCTTTTCAACAAGCCTGCCTGAGGATGTACAGATTAAAGCAATTAGAACCATCCCCGGACTGGAAAGAGCGGAGTTTACAAAAGCGGGCTACGCAGTTGAATATGATTTTTTTCCGCCCAATCAACTATTTCATACAATGGAGACAAAGATTGTAGGGGGGCTTTATTTTGCCGGACAGATAAATGGCACAAGCGGATATGAGGAAGCAGCCGCACAGGGTTTCGTCGCCGGCGTGAACGCTGCCTTAAAATTATCAGACCGCGAGCCGTTTATCACCGACAGGGCTGAAAGCTACATAGGCGTCCTCATTGATGACCTTGTAACCAAGGGAACGCTTGAGCCATACAGAATGTTCACATCCCGCGCTGAATATAGGATACTTCTTCGTCACGATAATGCCGATATTCGTCTCTCGGAAAAAGGATACAATCTCGGATTGACACCCGAATCTGTTTATAAGAGAGCGGCCGTTAAAAAGTCTCTTACTTCAAGAGCAATAATACTTTTTGGAAAAACGAATTTATCGGCAAAATATATAAATGGTCATCTTTCCGGGCTAACAGAAAAGCCCATTAATAATTCATCTACGCTTCTTCGTCTTTTAAGGCGGCCTGAAATTACTTTATCGGATATTATGCCGATTATTACCGATAAACTCCCGGAGCTTGCAAAAATTATTTTAAATGATCGCGGGTCCGCCGAGCAAATAGAACTTGAGATTAAGTATGAGGGATACCTCCGCCGACAGGAAGATCAGGTTCAAAGATTCCGAAAGATGGAAAACAATCCAATACCTGTCGATTTCAATTATAAATCTATTCGCTCTCTTTCTTCCGAGGGAAAACAAAAGCTCTCGGATTTTAAGCCGGAATCTCTTGGTCAGGCATCTCGCATATCCGGAGTAACTCCGGCGGACATCTCTTTGGTAGCGGTGGCTCTCAAGGCTAACAACGCTGACGGATGGTAGCACAATATTGACCGTACCGCAGGATTCAATTTCTATTATAAAAGAATTAATTACCGGCGACGGACAGTATAATAAATTTATTAATAAAGTTACTTCCGGGGGAAGGGTAAAGATCTCCGGCGCTTCCGGCTCCCTTTCATCATTTTTGGCAAGCGCCGTTTTTAATTCCTCATCCAGGGACTTACTGATTGTCGCTGACTCGCTTCTGAGGGCCGAGGAAATTCGAGACGATCTTGAAACAATAATAGGCGATAAGAAGGTTTTTTTCTACCCCGAGCCCGGAAGGGTTACCGGTAGCGAGGCCATTACGATGCTCTCATTCCAATCTCACGCACTTCAGGCAATGATAAGCAAAAAGCGTTCGTTAATCGTCACAACTTTTAGGGGGCTGCTCGAGCATGGCGCGCCACCACAAAAAATATTTGATAAATCAATTCATTTAAAATTATCCGGCGAAATAAATTTACAAAATTTGACCTCGAAATTAATTGAAATTGGCTACGAGCAAGAAAAAATGGTTTCTCATCCATTTGAATTTAGTGTCCGCGGCGGTATCGTAGACATCTTTCCTGTTTCTTTCGAACATCCCGTTAGAATGGAGCTCTTTGGCGATACTATTGATTCAATTAGAGAGTTTAACGTCATCACACAAAGGTCTCGTAAGAACATTAATAACATTAACATAGCCCCAGACATCCGGTTGGATATATTTACAAACGGACCGAAAAGTAATTTATTATCTTACCTCCGGGAAAAATCTTTGATCTGGCTCGAACAGAAAGATTTACTCCAAAAATTGGAGGATGAAATTCCTGAATTAAATCTTGAAGAGGATTTAAAAAAAATCGAGACGTTCGGTGGCGTGGACGTATTTTCCTTTTCTTCTAAAGATATAATAAAATTTGAAGCAACCCGACAAACAAAATATCGTAGCTCGGTAAATGCGGTCAACAAAGATCTACAGAAGTGGGTGTCAAATAATGATCATTGTTTCATCGCCTGCGAGAACGAATTTCATCGCGAGCGGATAAATAACATCATTGATATCGGTGGTGTAGAAATTCAGGCAATTCCACTTTCATCCGGATTTCACCTTCCATCGGTGAATCTTCACCTTTTAACTGATCACGAAATATTTGAACGAAGAAGAAAAAAACGAACCTTTAAAAAATTCAGGTCTATCGGTACGCCTATAAAAAATCTATCCGGGCTTGAGATCGGAAATTATTTAGTCCATATAGACTACGGCATCGGAGAATACCGTGGTATGAAAAAAATCCGTATTTCCGGGGCAATGAGAGAATGCCTTAAAATAGTTTACGCAGCCGGCGATAAAATATTTCTTCCTGTTGAAAATTTTAGGCGGGTGCAAATATATAAAGCGGCTGAAGGAATAAAACCAAAATTGAATAGGCTCGGTACCGGTGAATGGGATCGCATTAAAGAAAAGACTAAGAATGCCGCATCTAAAATCGCCAAGGATCTCGTGGAACTTTATGCCAAACGTCTAAACACCGTTGGGTTCAAATTCTCGAAAGACGACGATATGCACTGGGCGCTGGAGTCGAGCTTTCCCTTTGAAGAAACGCCCGACCAATTAGCTTCAATGGAAGAAATAAAATCCGATATGGAAAAACCGTTCCCAATGGACCGGTTGCTATGCGGAGATGTCGGTTTCGGGAAAACCGAAGTTGCGCTAAGGGCTGCTTTCAAGGCCGCCGTTAGCGGAAAACAAACCGCCATACTTGTACCCACCACGATTCTTGCCGACCAGCACTACAAGACTTTTTCTCAACGCCTTAAACCGTTTCCCGTTACCGTAGAATCCTTGAGTAGATTTCAATCCAGGAAAAAGCAGGCTGAAATTCTGCGCGGTGTAAAATCGGGCAATGTTGATATTTTAATTGGCACACACCGACTTTTATCAAAGGATGTAGAATTTAAGGACATGGGACTGTTGATTATAGACGAAGAACATCGATTTGGCGTCAGACAGAAAGAGCGTTTTAAGTCTCTTCGCTTGTCCGTCGATATAATATCCATGACGGCAACTCCCATACCAAGAACACTTAATTTTTCTTTATTGGGCGCGCGCGACATCTCCTTCATAAATACGCCGCCTGAAAACAGGCTTCCCATATATACCGAGATAACGTCTTTGGAAGAAGGGGTCGTCAGAGAGGCGATTCTTAGAGAAGTAGAGCGAGACGGACAAGTCTTTTTCGTCCACAACAAAGTCAAAAGTATTGAACGTATGCATAAAATGCTTATGGGGTGGGTTCCCCAGGTAAGGATTTGTGTTGCCCACGGCCAAATGAAGCCGAAAGAACTTGAAATGGTGATGTCAGATTTTATGGATGGAGAATATGAAGTGCTTTTAAGCACCATGATAATCGAAAGCGGATTGGATATTCCCAATGTAAACACAATTCTTATCAATAGAGCTGACCGGTTTGGCCTATCTCAGCTGTATCAACTTCGCGGAAGGGTCGGTCGGTCTGAAAGGCAAGCATTTGCTTACTTATTAATTCCTCCGACCCACAAACTAACGCCAACTGCCATAAGTCGCCTGAAGGCGCTGGAGGCATTCAGTAATCTTGGCTCAGGATTCAGCATCGCAATGAGAGACTTAGAGATTCGGGGTGCCGGTAATCTTCTTGGTACTAAACAAAGCGGATTTATTGAGTCGGTGGGATTTGAAATGTACAACAGGCTGGTGGGCGAAGAAGTTAAAGCGTTAAAAAGTGGGCTTAATATTGAACTCGCCTCAACCCAAAAAACTGACCCGGAGGTCAGGTGCGATATTGATGCCTTTCTTCCTGATACATATATAGATGATGGCGAAGCGCGAATAGAATTTTATCAACGAATGGCTTCCCTCACCGATATTTCAGATATTCAATCGTTATCCGAAGAAATCGTAGATCGATATGGAGCAATTCCAATTGAAGCCAACAACTTGCTTATGATGACAAGGATAAAAATTTTGGCTTCATATATGAATCTTGTTTCAATTGATATTAGCGGAGATCTCTTAGTCGGAATTATTGGCGACTCGGCGGACGTGAAACCTGACCACTCGTTTTTCAAGTCTCTTTCGACCGCAGCAGATATTGAAGAATATAATATTTCAATAGACACCGGCAAAAACATCTCGTTTAGAGCAACTTTAGATGGAAAATCGAATTTAGAATCGGTAATAAGATTGTTGGAAACATTATCAGGATAAATTAAGTTGTAATGTTATGCAAAAAACTATACCTACAATGAACAAGGATTTTTAAAAATGACAACCCGAATATTTGTTGCCCTCGCCACACTAATAATATTTTCTTTGATTGCGTGCTCAAAGGAGCATCCTGCCGATATGGGACCTAAAATAGGAAAGATCGGCAATGAATATATTTACCTCTATGACATGATACCCGAAGGGAAGTTCGAATCTTTTTCGAGAAAAGATGTCGCATTCAGAAAGAACCGGCTTAAGCTTTACATAATAAACAAAATGTACAGTAGGGAGGGCTACTCAAGGGACTTACATAAAACAGAGTCCGTTCAGGAAAAACTAATAGAGCATATTGACAAAAATATGGCAACCGTGGTTTATAAGAAAGTCGTGTTGGAAAAATATGCAAACGAAAAATCACTTAGAAATCTTTACGAACGCCTTCAAAAGCGCGTCTCGGCGAGACACATCCTTATATCTCATAAGGACGCAACCCGCGGTAGCAAAAATGTAGGTAGGACAAAAAACGAGGCTCTTGATCTTATTAACGAGATCAGATCCAAAATTAATTCCAAAGATGATTTTATTGCATCTGCTGATGATATTTCAGAGGACAAAACATCGGCTGGCGGCGGTGACCTTGGTTTTTTCAAATGGGGTAAAATGGAAGATGCTTTTCAGGAAACAGCTTTTTCTTTAGAGCCAAACACTGTTTCCAGCCCTATTGAAACATCATATGGATTTCACCTTATCTGGGTTGACAGCGTAAAAAATATTACACAAAAACCATTTGAACAGATGCAAGTAGGGCTAAAAAACAAGATATATACTATTTATCGTAATGAAATGCGCCTTACTGCAGAAAACTTTGTTGATTCTCTGAAAGTTGCCGCTAAGACAAAATACTATGATACAAATATCGATTTATTATCAGGTAAAATCAATTCTTTCAATGCATCTAATAAAAAGCGTACCAGCAGACAATCCCCTATTGATTTCCTCAATTCTGTCGAGCTACCCGGTCCCCTTGTGACATACCTTTACAATGGAAACGATAAATCAGTCTCTACCGAACCAATCGTAAAGCTCCTCAAGAACCCTTCATCGGGTTGGTCAATAGAAAGAATCAGTGATGTTAAAATAATCAAAAATATTCTTAAAGACGATATTACCGACCACTTGATAAAACAATTTGGCTTTCGTTCAAAATATGATGAAGATGAAGATGTTCGCAGAGACCTAAAAAAGAAAGAACAGGATTTTATGCAACAGGAAATAACCAAGATTGAGATTGTAAATAAAATAATTACGAACGAGGATAAACTTTTAACATATTATAATGAACACAAGGACAGGTATGTTTCATCCGGCGTTTCCGATATTATAGAAATTCTTGTCGCCGAAAAATCTTTAGCAGATTCTCTTTATTTATTGGTCTCAAATGGGCAGGATATGTCTGACCTTGCTTCTTCTTATTCTGAAAGAATTAACGCAGAAAAAAACGGGGGCGTTCTTCGCGATATTTCGCGAATCAAGCTTTCTCCGATAGGTAAGATAGCTGCCTCGATGAAAGTGGGCGACGTAGCAATGCCCGTTAAGGTCGGTACAAAGTGGTCCCTTTTTAAGGTTATATCCAAATCGCCCCCCGGTTACAAGCCCCTTGAAAACGTTAAGAGCCAGATTTCCGCGGATTTTAAGCGCTATGAAACAAAGCGCCTGAGGATTGCTTTTGAAGACTATTTATCAGATAAATTCAAGCCTAAGTATTATTTTGACAGGTACATTCCGGAAATCGCCGAGAATAAGGTTGAGTAGAATTACAAAATATTCTATTTTAATTTTTATTGCTGTTTTAGCGTTTGTTATTATCAATAAATCCGGTTTTTTAAATCCTGATACTGAAAATATAATAGCAAGCGTAGGCAATTCCAATCTCACCGAATCCGACCTTGCTGATTTTATATCAAACCCCGAAATGGATAATTACAAGCTTAAGGTCTTCGCCAAAAACTGGATTGACCAGGAAATTCTCGCTCAGTCGGCAATCGAAAATAACATAGTGGACAATATCACTATAAATAAAAACCTGCAAAGCTACCGAAGAGAGCTTCTTGCAAGCATTTATCTCAAAAATAAATATCGCCGGATTCCATTTATAAACGAAGATGAAATTGTTGATTTCTATAACCAAAATATAGAAACCTTTGTTCGTGACAAAAAACAAATAAGAGCATACCACTTTCTTCTTGATACAAAAGAAACCGCAAATGACCTGAAGGGAGCTTTAATTTCAAGTGACGATGATGTAAAGGCCAGATTGTTGAATAACTATCATGGGACACTCAGAACATTCGGGAGAGACGATGTGATAGAAGAGATTTCTGCAGCTGCTTTCGGCTCACGCAGGGAAATTGTAGGTCCTATTCAGACGGAATATGGATATCACATATTACAAATAATTGATAGGTTTGATGAAGAATCCTTAATTCCGCTGCACGAAGTGAAAGACGAAATTACCCAAAAAATTAAAATTCAAAAACAAAATTTATTGTACTTTCAACTTTTGGACAGCCTAAAACTATCTATGGGATACTATTTAAATGAAAATTACTTCAAAAATAAATAACCTACACATAGCCTTAATCTTTATTACTCTTTTGGCATATTCTGTTCCGTTAAAATCGCAGGTCGTGGATGGAATCGCTGCAATTGTGGGAGACGAGATAATATTAAAGAGCGAGGTTGACCAATTTGCCCAATCACAAGCGATCCGGCTGCGGATTGACCCGAATAGAAGCCCGAATCGCTTTGAGAGTCTTTGGAGAAAGACGCTCCAAACAATGATAGACCAAAAAATATTATTAGACCGTGCCGAAATAGACAGTATTGATGTTACCGAAAGAGAAGTGGAAGAAACCTTAGACTTTCAAATTGAGGGTATCATCCAACGGCTAGGGTCAAAAGAAAAAGCCGAAGAGATTATCGGATATTCTTTGAACAAATTGAAGCGAACTTATCGAGAAGAGATTAGAAAACAGAAACTTGTTGAAAAAATTCAACAAAGAAAATTCAGCGATCTAACTGCCAGTCGCCGAGAGGTGGAAGATTTTTTCAATGAACAATCAGACAGCCTTCCGGAGTTAAAGCCGGCTATCAGAATCGGTCACATTCTCCTTGAGATTAATCCGGGAGCTGGAGCCAATGAATCAGCATTCAATAAAGCCGATAGCATATATACTCTCATAAAAAACGGCGAGAATTTTTCTGAACTAGCCCAGAAACACTCCGAAGACACAATCTCTGCCTTAAAGGGCGGAGAACTCGGATTTATGCGAAGGGGTACGCTTGTGCCGGAATTTGAAGAGGCATCATATTTACTATCCCCGGGCGAAGTAAGCAATATTGTAAAAACTGAATTCGGTTACCATATAATTAAAATGATTGAAAGACGTGGGGAGCTAATAAATGTTAAGCATATTCTTGTTATGCTTAAATCAAATGAGCGCGATGAAAAGCTGATTGTTGATAAACTTAATTTATTAAAAGAGAAATTAATCGCAGGTGAAGATTTTGAGACTCTTGCCTTAGAACATAGCGAAGATCCTGAAATAAACAGTAATAAGGGAATCCTTGGTTGGTTTGATTTAACATCACTTAGCATACCTCAATTTTCTGCTGTTCTTGATACATTGCCTGTTGGCGATATCAGTAGCCCGTTTAAAACTGATTTCGGTTATCACATCGTAACCATCTTCGAAAAACGAGAAGGCGGAGTGTTGACTCTTGAGAAAAATTGGCATGATATTGAAGCTATTGTAATCAGAAATAAGCGGCTTAGGGTTTATAACGAGTGGCTGAATTCTCTCAGAAATGAAGTCTTTATAGATATTAAAATGTGAATAACTTCATAAGATTCTGTTGATATCCTTGTTAGTATCTTGTTGAAAAATAGGTTGGCTAATTTTTACATATACAATTGATAAATGATGATAATCTTTATCTTAAATACTTTAATACTTATCAACAAGTTGTTCTATAATAATTATTAGTGTATATGTTTGTTTATATTTATCTTAAATACGTTTATTCTATTAAGCTAACACTATAATAATTAGTATTTCTTTTAGTAATGTATCTTATTTTTAGGTTAATAATTGCTTGTCAATTTCAGCTAAATTTTGTACTTTATTGTTCTATAGAAACCTATTAAACTTAAATTGAATTTGGGCAATTTATAAGGATATACTATATGCAACTTTCTCTTGATAAGAGCTTAATTCATAAAGAACTTCAGAAAGCCAATAGGGTTGTTCCTGTTCGTTCTACACTTCCAATTTTAACTTGTGTGTTATTTGAAGTGACAAGCTCAAAATTGAAATTGGTAGCTTCGGATATTGAGTTAACTTTAGTCAGTGAGATAGATGTAAGTAATTCAGAAGATGGTTCGGTTGCAATTCCTTCTAAGCTTCTTAATGACATTATAAGTGTTCTTCCTTCCGGTGAACTTACTATATCTTCAGATGATAAGAATATGGTTAAAATAGATTGTTCAAGTGGGAGTTATACTATTGCCGGAAGACCTCCCGATGATTTTCCTGTTACACCTGTACTTGACGGTGGGAAAGAAATAAATATAGAGAACAGCTTACTTCATCGGATAATTGAGAAAACGGCGTTTGCCGTAAGCTCGGATATGCTGAGGCCGGCATTGACCGGAGTGCTGTTTGAAATTGGAAAGGATAAAATAACTTCTGTAGCAACTGACGGTCACAGGTTAGCAAAAATAACTCTATCTAATTTAAATGGATCAGGGATACAACCGGGAATTATTATTCCGAAAAAATTCTTAAATCTTATAGTAAATGCTTTAGTGAACAGCGAAGAAAATGAGTTTATAGTCAGCGATAATCATGTGATGTTGACGATTGGAAGCACAAAATTTTATACAAGAATAATAGATGAAAAATATCCTGATTATGACAGCGTTATTCCAAAGGAAAATGATAAAGAACTTACTGTAAGGGCGGAAGATTTACTGTCATCTGTAGTTAGGGTCTCTATTTTTGCCAATAAGACAACTCAGCAGATAAAATTGACAATCTCAGGAAACAGTTTGAAAATATCTTCTGCAGATCCGGAATCAGGCGGATCAGGATCGGAAGAGATTACTTGTAAATATAGTGGTGACGATATAGAAATTGGGTTTAATTCGGAGTACCTGAAAGATATTTTAAGACAAATAGATACCGACGATCTGATTATTAGTTTAAAAGCTCCTATAAGCGCTGGATTAGTTTTCCCATCTAAACAAGCTGAAAAAGAAGATTATACAATTTTAATAATGCCAATAAGACTTACAGAAGAAGCTTAATGCAAGTTCTTTGATGCATCTTGATAACTTGCGATTGGTTAACTTCAGGATATATGATAAATTTGAAACGGACTTTTCTGAGGGATTAAATATTATTACGGGCGACAACGGGATGGGAAAGTCCTCAATTCTTGAAGCAGTTCACTATCTTTCACTAACAAAAAGTTTTCGATCGAATAAAGACGAAGAATCTGTCAAATTTGATTCGGATAACTTTTTAACATCAGGAAAGTTTATTTCGGATGAAGGAATTGACGAGAACATTTCAGTTTCATATTCAAAAACGACAGGTAAAATAATAAAAAGCCATGGAAAAAGAGTAACAATTTCCGGTGATATTGTTGGGAAGCATCCGATAGTATTATTGTCACCGGAAGATGTAATTAATACGCTGAGCTCTCCTTCGGGTCACAGAAAATTCTTGAACCTGTCTATTTCTCAGGTGAATAAGAGACACCTAAATAATCTAATGTCTTACCGGAATGTATTAAAACAAAGAAATTCAGCAATCGGATATGCCGCGTCTGGAAGCGAATCGTTTGAAAAAACCTTAGATGTCGTAGAAGTACAAATTGGCGAGCTTTGTGAGTCAATCGTGAACGACAGAAAGAAATTCATCGAAGAAATATCAGGTGAATTCGAAAAGATTTTCAGTGAATTGAACAACGGAAAGAAAAGTGGCTCAATAAAATATCATCCTTCTATAGAGGGGAACAAAGAAGAAATGATAAACTCGTTTAGGGATCGCCGGGCAACGGATTTCAATGCGGGATACACCACAAGAGGTCCACACCGCGACCGACTGTCATTCAAGATAAATGACAAGTCTTTAAAGAATTTCGGCTCGAAGGGCGAAAATAAAATATTCTTAGTAGCATTAAAAATTGCCCAGGGCAACTATATTCATCGGAACAGAGGAATCAGACCGATTTATCTCCTTGATGATATTTTTGTGGAGCTGGATCGAAAACATGCCGTTGAAATAGTAAAGCGTATTGAAAACAGTGGTCAGGTAATAATTACAACAACGAATTTTGATGAATGGTCTGATATGGTTGGGCAGAACGTTAATGTTATTGGTTTGACATAATGCCGTGGATATCTGAAGCGCTTGAGGGGGTAATTGAGCAGTTAGGAATACGAAAGTCAGTACTTTCCAACAGAGCCAGAGATGTTTGGAAAGACGCTGTTGGCGAGATTATTAATGAAAATACAACCTTGGAAAATATCGACAAAGACAGATTAATAATTGTTGTTTCAAATGACAGCTGGCGCCAGGAACTATCTCTAAGAAAAGAGGAGATCATAGCCAAGATTAATGAACTTATAGGCGAAGAAGCCATAAAGGAAATAATATTTAGATGAGCCAAAAAGAAAAGAAAAGCCAAAACCAAGAGTACGATGCTGGTAGTATACAGGTACTAAAGGGGCTTGAAGCAGTACGAAAAAGGCCGGCGATGTACATCGGCGATATTGGAAGAAGGGGAATGCACCACCTTGTCAATGAGGTTGTAGACAACAGTATTGACGAGGCAATGGCAGGATATTGCACGTTAGTTACCGTTACTATCAATAAAGACGAGAGCGTCACGGTTACGGACAATGGTAGGGGCATACCGGTTGATATTCATCCCGAGGAAAATAAACCGGCGCTTGAAGTTGTGATGACAGTGCTTCATGCGGGTGGTAAATTTGAGAACGACTCGTATAAAATTTCCGGCGGGCTTCACGGCGTAGGCGTTTCAGTTGTTAATGCGCTTTCCGAATGGTGCAAGGTTGAAGTTTCTCGTGATGGGACCATATACACCCAGGAATACGAACGTGGAAAAGCGGTAACAAAATTGAAAAAATTCGGTAAATCTAAGAAGACCGGCACTACGACCACATTTAAGCCCGACATGGAGATCTTCACGGTAAAACATTTCGATTATAATATTGTTTCTGAAAGATTGAAGGAACTCTCCTTTTTAAACCGTGGATTGGAGATTGTCCTTACAGACGAAAGAGACGGGAGAACAGAAACCTTTATTGCGAAGAAGGGGCTTGTTGAATTTGTAGAGTATCTTGACGAGAGCAGACAACCGATTCACGGTAAGGTCATCTGGTTTGAGGGAGAGCGAGACGGCGTTCCCGTTGAAGTTGCAATGGAATATACCGAGAATTACACAGATAATGTATTCACGTTTGTTAATAATATCAATACAATCGAGGGCGGTACACACCTGTCGGGATTTAGGTCGGCGCTGACGCGAGTGCTAAACAATTATGCGCTTAAGGATAAGCAGGTTAAGCCCGGAACAAAGGGGCTTTCGGGTGACGATTGCCGCGAAGGTTTAACGGCAGTTGTGTCTATAAAAATCGCTGAACCGCAATTTGAGGGACAAACTAAGACTAAGCTCGGAAACAGCGAAGTAAAGGGGATTGTTGACAGCCTGGTTTACGAGCAGCTCACAGAATATTTTGAACAAAACCCTCCGGTCAGAAAAAAAATAATTGAAAAAGCTTTGTTGTCTGCAAGGAGCCGGGAAGCGGCTCGAAACGCCAGAGAGTTAATTAGGAGAAAATCAGCTCTCGATTCCGGCAACCTTCCCGGAAAACTGGCTGATTGCTCTACTAAAGACCCGGAATTTACTGAAATTTATCTTGTTGAAGGAGATTCCGCCGGCGGGTCGGCAAAGCAAGGAAGAGACAGGAGATATCAGGCAATACTCCCGCTAAGGGGAAAGATATTGAATGTGGAAAAGGCAAGGATAGATAAAATTTTGGGTAACAATGAGATAAGGACCCTCATTACTGCAATCGGAACCGGTATTAGCGGAGAAGATTTCGATATTGAAAAACTTCGATATGGAAAAATAATCATAATGACCGATGCGGATGTGGATGGCGCTCACATCAGGACGCTGTTGTTGACATTCTTTTTCCGGCATATGCGTGAATTGATTCAAGCGGGAAATATATATATTGCCCAACCACCGCTTTATAAAGTTAAAAAGGGGAAGAAAGAAGAATACGCATATAATGAAAAAGAGCGTATAGAGATTGTCAAAAGATTCGGCGGAGATAATAATCAGAAGATAGACATTCAGCGCTATAAGGGTCTTGGTGAAATGAACCCGGACCAATTATGGAAAACCACTATGGATCCCGAGACAAGAACAATATTAAGGGTTTCAATTGAGGAAGATACCTTAACGGATAAAGTATTTTCCGATTTGATGGGCGAAGTAGTGGAGCCGCGGAGAAAATTTATTGAAGAAAATGCCAGGTTCGTGAAGAACCTGGACATATAGTGAGGGAATTTAAATAGAATATGGACATTAAGAGAGAAAATATATTACCTATAGATATTGTAGACGAGATGAGAAGCTCCTATCTCGATTATTCTATGTCAGTAATAGTTTCACGGGCGCTTCCCGATGCAAGAGACGGCTTAAAACCCGTTCACAGGCGTATTTTATACGGTATGGATGATTTGGGTCTCAGGGCAAATAGGTCGTTTAAAAAATCCGCAAGAATTGTAGGTGAAGTATTGGGTAAATATCATCCGCATGGAGACACGGCGGTATATGATTCCCTGGTGCGCATGGCGCAGGATTTTTCATTGAGGTACCCGCTGATTAGGGGTCAGGGAAACTTTGGTTCTGTTGATGGAGATGGCGCCGCCGCGATGAGATACACCGAAGCCAAGATGCATCATATTGCAGAAGAAATGTTGCACGACATTGATAAAAATACGGTGAAGTTTGTACCGAATTTTGATGACACCCTTCAAGAACCCTCTGTTCTTCCGACACGTATTCCGAACTTGCATATGAATGGCGCAAGCGGCATCGCAGTCGGAATGGCAACCAATATACCTCCGCATAATTTACGGGAGATTTCAAACGCCATTGTTGCAATGATAGACAATCCCGATATAGAAATTGACGAGCTTATAAAATTTGTAAGCGGCCCCGATTTTCCAACGGGAGGTATTATATATGGTAGAAAAGGAATCGCGGACGCTCTCAAAACCGGCCGCGGCAGCATAAAAATTAGATCAAGAGTAAGCGTTGAAGTGAGTGAGAACGGCAGAGAGGCAATTATTGTGTCAGAGATACCCTTTCAGGTAAATAAGGCAAATCTCATCATGAGGACGGCAGATCTTGTAAGAAACAAGGTTATCGAAGGAATCAGAGATATTCGCGATGAGTCTGACAGGGACGGCATAAGGATAGTGATGGACCTGAAAAAAGATGTGATTCCGGATGTTGTAATCAATCAGCTGTTTAAGCACACCCAGCTCCAGTCTTCGTTTGCAGTGAACTTCTTGGCGCTCGTGGATGGGCAACCAAAAGTACTAAATTTAAAGGAATCCCTCTTACCCTTTATTGAATTTAGGCATGATATTGTTCTTAAAAGCGCCATATTCGATAAAGAAAAGGCAGAGAAACGGGCTCATATTCTTGAGGGTTTGAAGATAGCGCTCGATAACATTGATGCCGTTATAGCAGTAATTAAGAAATCGAAATCTCCGGAAGACGCACGTGGTAATTTGATAAAATCGTTTAAGCTCTCCGAGCTTCAGGCGAAGGCAATTCTTGAAATGCGACTCCAATCTCTCACTAATTTAGAGCAGAAAAAGATTGTAGATGAATATAAGGAACTCCTCAAATTGATTGAAAAGCTGAGTTCGATAATCGATAATAAGAAACTGCGCATGGAAATGGTGAAAAAAGATATTAAGGAGATAAGCGAAAAATACGGCGATGATAGAAGAACAGATATTGTTGCCGATGAAGGCGAATTCTCTATCGAAGATATGATTGCCGAAGAGGATATGGTAATAACAATTTCCCATAAAGGATTTATAAAGAGATTTCCGGTAAGCGGTTTTAAAAGACAAGGAAGAGGCGGAAGGGGACTAAAGGGCGCCTCCACAAAGGATGACGATTTTATTGAATACCTCTTTGTGGCATCCACCCACCACCACCTACTGATTTTTACTGATCGAGGAAAGGTTCACTGGCTTAAAGTGCACGAGGTTCCTCAGGCGGGAAGAGCTTCAAGGGGGCGGGCAATTATAAATATTCTGCAACTGGATAAAGAAGAAAACCCACAGGCGTTTTTGGCGGTAAAAGAATTTGACGATGAACATTTTATCCTGATGGCAACTAAGAACGGACTTGTCAAAAAAACGATTCTTTCTGCATATAAAAGACCGATGAAGGGTGGAATTTATGCTATTGATATACAGGAAGGCGATAAGCTTATTGAAGCAAGGCTTACCGACGGCACACAGGATATAATTCTCGGGTCGCAAAACGGCAAAGCTATAAGGTTTTCAGAAACGAATGTTCGTCCCATGGGCAGGAAAACTCGTGGCGTCCGCGGAATGAGACTCCAAAATGACAAAGACAGGGTCATCGGAATGATTGTCATCAAACGAGCGGGTACGGTGTTGGCAGTCAGCGAGAACGGATATGGTAAGCGGACAGGCATTGATGCATACCCACCGAGAAATCGCGGTGGAAAGGGCGTGCTGACCATCAGGACTTCCAAAAAGGTTGGAAAAATGCTTTCAATAAAAGAAGTTGTTGACAGCGACGACCTGATGATTATCACCGAAAACGGAATAATGATCAGACAGCCGGTTAGAAAAATCAGAGAAATCGGAAGAGCCACACAGGGCGTAAGATTAATTCGAATTGATGAAAACGATTCCATCGCATCGGTGACACGCGTGATGGAAAGGGTTGAAACTGAGTCGGAAGAAGAACAAAATGAATCCGCGGATTCGTCTGAAGAATAATAGCCATTAAGGTAATGGCGTTATCGCTCCACCTGCGTTGAACTCAACAGATACAAAACCGGGCCTATTTCAGCAATGGCTAACTTTCATGGTGGACACGCACGGTGCCTTCGAGGAGGATCCAAGGAATAGGTTTATATTCGACGAAATTCTGAAATTTTCCAATTCCGTTGAAGCAAGCTCCATTGTTGTGGATGTGGGGGCAGGTCAATGCGAGCTCGAAATGTTCTTTCAAGATTCAAATTACATTGGGATTGATTTAGCGGTTGGCGACGACAACTGGGATTTTTCTAAACTTTCAGTTTTTGGCGATGTTCAGCAGCTCCCATTTGAAAGTTCTTTCGCTGACGCAGCGCTAAATATATGGGTAATGGAACACATTCCGAATCCTCAATCAATGGTGGATGAAATGTACAGAATATTGAAGCCGGGTGGCAAAGTGTTTCTTGTGGTACCATTCGCACTTCACGAACACCAACAGCCATACGATTATTATAGATATACACGATTTGGAGTAAAACACCTTTTCGATACAGCAGGCTTCACTAACGTAAATGTTTATTCCGATTCATCTGAAGAATTCGCCATGGGTCATGAAGCATATAAGTGGCTTAGCGCCCTATCGGGAAAGCTTACGATGAATGATGATCAAAGAAAAAACCTTGATTTTGCGTTGAATGTGAGCAAATCCTTAATGCTTGCGGCCGGGGAACAGTTTCCGGTAAAAACCGGAGATTTTGCGTTGAATTGGATTTGCACAGCCGAAAAACGACAAAGTTTTCGTTTCTGATAATTATTTTAAGAAAAAGAAATAGACGGCAGCGGTGATTGCTATCAGAGCTACGGCGGCATAGATGGCAAATAATGACGAGCTCTTCTTTTTGACAGCCTTCGGTTGCGGCGCTTCCTGTTGAAATATTTTATCCGCATATTCTTCAATATTATCTGATAACATCAAGAGCTCTTTTAATTTTAGACCGTCCTCATCAGGAGCGGTTTCTTGAATAAATTTTGCATTATCAATGATCTTTAAATACTCATTAAAATAATCCACTACCGATTGATTGATTTCGTTTGATGATTCAGCGATTTTCTGATATGAATCAAGATGACTATGAAAAATCTCTAATAATTTTATGTGAATAATCGGAACACCTGCATACCTATCCTCCAATTTTCTGGTAATTTCCGAAATAGGTCTGGTCGTGTTGTGTTTTCCAAGATGGTTATCCACGGTTTTTAGTCTTTGGGTTATTTCGTTATGTCGGACAGAGGATTTTTTTATGAGCTCCGCCCTTTTACTGAAATAACTATCAAATTCGCTGAATATTTCACTTAGGCTGGGAATACCGACTTCTATTTCTTGTAAAAATTCATGTCGGTTTTCCCCCATTATTGCCAATAAAAATTGATCTAAGTGAGTTAGTAAATCGAGCTCTACCTGAGACAGGTTTTCCGCTTCATCCCTATTAAGATAGGTGGTAATAAAAAACGTTGACTCGTAATTATCCAATTTGTGTTTATAAACGAATTGCCCCGAGAAGCTACTTATGCTTTCAAAAAACTCTAATATTTCGGGCTTTTTAACTTTGGCAAATCTCTCTCTTAGAGTTACGGCAACCTCGGAAATAGGACCCATCTTTTGTTTAATTCCGGAAGTAAAAGCAGATGCGGAGGTTTTTCGGTTTTCAGATTTAAAGTAACCTGAATAATTTGGTAATGTTTCAGAGAGGGTTTTTGTTGCGTTATATATAGTCTTATCGTTCATTCGCCCAACAAATTAATTTTGGAACAAGTCAAAAAGTAAAACGATTTATTGCTACAAGTCAAGTAATAACAAAAACATTTTTAAAATAAATATATTTAGCCGGGCACGCTTTATATGTTTAGCTGTTCAATAACTTCAATAGTAGGCATTGAATTATTTAGTGTGAAAAAATGGATGCCGGGAACCCCGGAATCGAGAAGTTCTTTACATTGACCTACGGCCTGCCGGATTCCCAGCTCCGTGGATTTCTGTCTATCCCCGCCCGCATCAATCATTTGCGCTAAAAGAGGCTCCGGAATATTCGTGTGATTCATCTTGGCGAAACGCATTACATGTTCTGCATTCACAAAAGGAATTATTCCGGGAATTATCGGTTTATCAATACCGACCTTTCTTGCAAGTTCCACGAAATCGAAAAAATATTTATTATCAAAGTAAAATTGTGTTATCACAAATCCGGCCCCTGCGTCCAATTTGTCTTTTAGGTATTGCACATCAGCCTCAAGTGAGGTGCATTCGGGATGACCCTCAGGATGACCGGCAACCCCTATACTGAAATGATCAAACCCGTCAACTAATTTTACTACTTCAGACGCATATTTTAGCCCGCCGGGAACAGGATTAAATTTACCACCCCCCGGGGCGTCTCCCCTAAGGGCGAGGATATTATCAATTCCCCGTTCTTTAAGGTCGCTTACATAGCTTGAAAGATATCCGGTAGTATGACCAACGCAGGTAAGGTGTGGCATGGCGGTTATTCCATAATCATCTTGTATCTTGCAAACAAGATCCATAGTAGGCTGTGCCGTTCCGCCACCCGCGCCATAAGTAACAGAATAAAATGCCGGAGATATTTGTTTCAGCCGATCAAACGTTTTGTATAGGCTTAAATGTCCTGCATCGGTTTTCGGCGCGAAAAACTCACATGAGATGACAGCCTTTTTACTCTCGCGATAAAGCTTGGAGATATGCACTTAATTATGCTTTCGCAAGAATCTATATATCTCCGAGAGTGTGAACCCGACCCTCGTTCTGCTCTTGCAGCCAGATCATCAGCGGATCGAAATACTCAAGCATGGCTTGCGCTGACAGGTCACTTCCCGTTTTATCTTTCATAATATCACGCCAATTGCCGCTTCCGCCTGTTTCGAGTATTGACCAGATAAATTCCCCCACCTCCTTGTTGCCGAAGTAGTTAGTGGCATGCGGGTCTTGATGCAATATGTTTTTCGCAATATGATTATGGAGCTGGAAGAGTATAATATTTGAAATCGCATAATCGTAATACTGCGCGGGATCATTGTTTATATGGGTTTTGGAGGCAGCGTCGTTGTATTCTTCGCCTCTTTCGGTTGGCGGAACGATTCCCTGATATTTGAGCTTTAAGTCCCACCACGCTTTATTATAATCTTCCGAAGAGATGGTAGATTCATAAATACCTTTTTCGAACATTGTCATAAGTCCGGTTGCGAAAGGTATAAATACAACATTGCTAAGCGCCTCGAACATCAATGCCTGCATCTCATCAAATTCTCCTGTGTCCGAAATGAGACCTATTCCCTCAACAAATGGTTTTTGCATTGCGGCAAGCCCCATTAAGCTTCCAATCGCTTCGTGAAAACCTCTATTTGCTCCTCCTCGCAGAAGCGGTGGTACATTTTCGTTGGTATATGCCATATAATAATAAATATGGCCGAGTTCATGATGTGTAGTCTCATACCAGCGCGGGTTAGGCTCTACGCTCATCAATGACCGAATGTCGTTTTCAAGATCCATGTGCCATGCTGAAGCGTGATTATTTTTCTTGTAATCTGCGTCATCCGGCAGCGGATATAAAGACGATAGATCATAGAAGCTTTGTGGGAGCGGGTCATAGCCCAGGCTTACAAAAAAGTCTTCAGCCTGCTTAACAATCCATTCCGGGCTCTTGTCTGAAAGTGCCGCTCCAAGGTCCATCCCTTCCACGGTTACAAATGCTGACCAGTCCTGTCCCCATCTGTTTGGAAGCCAGTGAGCGGGTAGCATCTCCGGAACCGGCAGGTTGTATTTTTCAGCAAGCTCATACCGCCAATAAGTATGCAGCTCTCTATATAGCGGTCTTAAATCTCTGTTGAAGCTGTTCATGAGGTCTGTCATTTCTTCTACCGTCATACCGTAATCGCTCACCTGATATTGAAAAAAGTTATCATAGCCGAGCGCCTGAACAGTGGAGTTTCTCAATGAAACAAGATTTGTGAGGCCGTCTCTTAATTCGACACCAACTTCTTTAGATGCCGCCCAGACAGCAAGTCTCTCATCCATATCTGTTGAGCTGCCGAGGGTTTCGTCAATAGCATTTGCACTGATTGTTTCACCGTTCACCTTGAAATCAAATCCATATAAAGTCTCGACCTGTGCTGTTTCCGCTGCGATTCTTCTTTTAACAATATCAGGTACGGTTTGAGGTGAATCTGCAGCGTAATATAAAATAGTTTCGAGTTGCTTAGTTTGGATGGGACT
>JACZTG010000016.1 GCA_022573815.1 Candidatus Neomarinimicrobiota bacterium | reverse complement strand
ATATTGATAATTCTTTTTTTAGTCATCGGTTTATTTCACATTGGTGGACAAGAGATTCGGGACACAAAGAAGAATACAATTTTGACTATGAAAATAGAACTTATCAATATGCTTCGTGGAATTTGTTATGGGAAGAAGATACGCTCAGGACTGAAAAGGCGCTGAATTTTGATAGAGTTCAGGATGGTGTTTCAAGCATTTATTATGCGAGATCATTTGCAGGTGTGGATACTACGTTAAAGTTTCCTACTATTATAAAGAATGAGATCAAGTGGACACAAATAGTATGCAAATCAGTTTCCGAGCTCGTAAAATTGAAAAAAAGCAAGATGACGGTTGAAGCATACAGAATTGATGGCAAGGCAAAATACGACGGGTTCAAAGGATTTAACGGTTCATGGCGAGCTTGGTTCAGTGTTGATCCAAAACATATATTAGTGTATGCAGAGGTTGATGTACTCTTGGGAAGAATTAAAGTGGAATTGAAAAATCATAAATTATCCTCGCATGAACAATAATATATTTGTAAAAACATATATAGATAATCCGTCGAGGATAATATTTGGATAAATCTGATAATAAGAATGGGATAAACCTAAAATCACTGAAGCGCGGTATTAAGTTGTTCATACTTGCTTCATTAGCCGGGTTCACATTTATATATTTTTTTAACGGTACAGAAAACGGCAAAGACGTCTTATTTCATATTGAAATGAAATATTTCGTAATTCTCTTTTTGTTGGTTCTGTTTGATTTGATTCTTGGAGCTATGCGATTATGGATTTTTGCAAGACGCGCGAGTGTCCCAATATCGTTTTTCGGCTGCTTAAAAGCCAACTCAGCTACAATTTTCGTGGGAGCGGTAACACCGTTTCAATCAGGCGGCGGCGCCGGTCAAGTCTATATGTTATATAGCGAAGGGCTTCCAATACTTGAAGGAATAGCAGTGAGTTCTTATGGCTATCTTTTTTCAATGATGTTTATTATGATTTCCGGGATGTACGCTGTGATGACAATAGGCGAACAGCTATTAGGACCTGCGCTTTCGCAGCTCTTTCTTTATGGTATGTTGTTAATTGGAGCAGTAATACTTTTAATCGGAATATCTCTGTTGAGGCCAATATTTCTCGGAACGATTTTAAGGGTATTGGGCAAGGCGGTTAACTTTTTCATCAGTAGCGAACGTATAAATATTTTCAATGAAAATATTATCGATGAGATTCATACTTTGAAAAATACATTCTTTGCGGTAGCAAAAAAATCACCGTTTGCAGTATTCCTATCCTTCATATTGTCAAGCCTTGTTTACCTGAATAAATTTACTATAGCATTTGTGGTAATTCATTCCCTCGGAATACAAACAGAATATTTTTATACAATAAAGATACAATCTATTTTGACCTCGATGTATTATCTGATGCCAACACCGGGTGGCAGCGGCATCGCAGAAGTAGCATCGGCAGAGCTGCTGAACAAAATAGTACCACTCTATCTAATGACAGCATATACGTTTATCTGGCGAGCATTCATACTTTACATCGGTATGGCATTCGGAGGCGCAATTTTATTCCGCGAGTTATCAAAGAACCAAGAAGAAAAGAGTAATAGCACAGAACCGGCAGTAACATAAATTAAGAATAGCAGGCGAATAATTAATCTCCTCTTAGTGGATTTTATCAGCAATAATTGTTAACATTATAGCTACAAATTTCGTTTTCATTTAAAGGGTTTATATATTTTTAATATAAAAATAATAGCAATTACATTTCTTAGAATAAATCCAACATCCAAATTCATTCTACTTATAACTTGTTATCTGACTGTTTTGACATTCGGTTGCTCAAAGAGATCGTCAGACTCGAAAATAATATTAAAATGGAGTCCAATGCAGTCTCTTAACGAGGAGCTGCCGGATGGGATAAAAATATTTGAAGCAGTAAACGAGCTGATCCCATTGAAAGCATGGTATATGTCCGTATCGCTTCAAGATTCGAATATTAATGCCCGGGTGGTAGCATCTGACGAACTGAGCGGTAGAGAATCGGTTTTGAGTTTTGCGAATGATTTAGGAGCCTGCGTAGTTGTAAATGGAGGATATTTCCGCATGGATCTTAATCCAACGAAACATGTGGGTTTGTTGAAGGTAAATGGAAAAGTATTAAAACGCGCTACTCCTTCAGTAATGCGTGATAGTTTAAGGTTTTACATCTCACGTGGCGCATTCGGGCTGAACGACAATGGCAAGATGGATATTGCCTGGGTCTCAAGCAGAAATGATTCGCTATTCGAATGGAAAGAGCCGTTCGGAAACGTTCCTCATAAACCGATACCAAAACCCGATATTTCTTCCGCCCAATTCTGGGAATTCAGTGAGGCACTGAGCGCCGGCCCCATATTATTTGCGGAGGGTGCAGCTCGAGTAACAAGCGATGAAGAAGTTTTTTTCGATACGTCAATACCGGATGTTCATCCTCGCACAGCAATTGGTTATACTTCCGAAGGTGAATTACTATTACTGATTGTTGATGGTCGTCAGAGCGATAGCAGGGGAGTGAACTTAGATGAACTCGCCCAAATTATGAAGGACATTGGAGCTATTGAAGCTTTAAATCTTGATGGCGGTGGCTCTTCATCTATTTACGCGAATGGCAGATTGCTGAATATGCCGGTGGGCGGAACTTTACAGCGTGAGGTAATGTCGGCGATAGCGATTTTCTGTAACTGATATTTTGAAGTAGAAACAACTCCGATGAAACTAAACTTAAAATTATGAAAATAGCTATAAGCGGCGCTTCCGGTTTACTGGGAACTGAATTTTCTGAGTATCTACGGAAAAAAGGTCATAATGTTCTTCGCCTCGTCAGAAGAAAACCGGGTAGTAGCGACGAAATAGAATGGAACCCTATCAGCGGAAAAATTGATAAAGAGAAGTTAGAAAATATAAATGCGATAGTGAATTTTTCAGGCGAGAATATCGGGCTGGGCAGATGGACGAAAAATCGGAAAAAAGTGTTGTTCGAAAGTAGAATTGACAGTACCCGGTTGCTTGCTGATACGGTTGCACAGCTGAAAAATCCTCCTCAAACATTTCTCTCTTCAAGCGCAATAGGAATTTACGGTGATTGTGGCTCAACTCTGTTAAATGAAGGCACACAACCCGGGAAAGGGTTTTTGTCAGAGTTGTGCGTCAAATGGGAAAAAGCGACCGATTCGGCTATGAAAGCAGGTATCAGAGTCATTCAAATGAGAATTGGTGTCGTCCTATCATCAAAGGGTGGTGCGCTAAAAAAGATGTTACCTGCGTTTTATATGGGAGTTGGAGGTAAGTTGGGAAGCGGAACTCAATATTTTAGTTGGATATTAATTGACGATTTCGTTAGGGCAGTATATCATCTCCTAATTTCCGATAATATCCAAACTCCCGTTAACATCAATTCTCACGAAGTTGTCACTAACTATGAATTTACAAAAACACTCGGGAAAGTTATCAATCGCCCCACGTTTTTACCCTTGCCCGGATTTGTCCTGAAAATTCTTTTCGGTCAGGTAGCGGAAGAACTTTTATTGAGCAGCAGCAATGCGGTTCCACAGATATTGATAGGAAGCGGATTTGAATTTAAATATCCCCGCTTAGAAGATGCTTTGCGCTTTACCCTCAAAAAATAAATTACACTTTTTAATATTCATTTCTCCAAAATAAAACTTTTTCGAGCGCTGTCTCGTCTTTATAAGTGAAGATATTTTTAAGGAGACTGGGATTATGATGATAAAGAAATTGGCTGTTTTAAGTCTGGCTACTCTTACCGTAATCAGCGTATCTGCCGGAAGAACAGAAGCGGGGAAAAAAGGTGGTTGGCTGGGTGTGCGGATAGAGACTGTAAACGAGGATGTCCAGGATGATTGGAACCTGAATGTATCAGAAGGGGTTCTTGTAACTCGTGTTTCAAAAGATAGTCCTGCGGATGATTCCGGAATTAAAAGGGGAGATGTAATACTAAAGTATGAGGGGAAAACGGTAAATTACGCGGATCAACTACAGGATTTTGTCCGAAGGACACCACCTGAAGAAGAAGTAGATATCAGGGTGAACCGTGACGGAAAGATTAAAAACTTCAAGGTTTTAGTTGGTAGAGAAAGAAGATTTTCCCGGAATAGGAGTGGTAGAACTCACGGGTTTAGTTTTTTCACCCGGAGTGACGAGGGAGGATACTTAGGCATAGATATGTACGACCTGACGGAAGGATTGAGGGAATATTTTAAGATTGAGGAAGACGAAGGTGTTTTGGTGGTTAACGTCATGGAAGATAGTCCTGCGGAGAAAGCGGGTTTTAAAAGTGGTGATGTCATAACTAAGGTAGGAAAGAGGATAGTTGAAGACTCAAGGGAATTGCGGAAAGCAATATCCCGTTATGACCCCGACGAAAAAGTAGAAATAGAATATGTGAGAAATAAGAAGAAATCGAAGAAAAAAGTAAAACTTGGTGACAGGGAAGATTATGAAACCGATGAATTTAGATTTTTCGGACCGATGCATAAGGGTAACAAGAGTTCTTTATTCTTTGAGATGGATGATTTTCATATTGATATGAAAGAATTTCATAACAATTTCCGACATCCGGAGGATGAGATAGACATTGATCTATAGTACCAGCTCAATGAAATAAACAGTGAAATGAGAAAGATTAAGGATAACGAATAGCAAGATGAGATAGCGATATAGGAAAACGATAAAGATAGAATTACTAACCCCGGCAATGTGGATAGTCGGGGTTATTAATTTTACTTTTAAATCCGTTGGAAAACCTTAACCCAACAAAATAAATTCTTTCGAAAAATGATTTGTTGCGAAAAGGGGGAGAGATTACATTATCAGTCGAATGCTTATAAAACTCATATCTATTATTGTCCTACTCGCCGGAGCGGGAGAACTAAAAGCGCAGAAATATCAATGGCCAACAAATGCCAGCCGGGCAATCACATCAACTTTCAGCGAGTTTCGCCCCGGTCATTTCCACTCAGGCATTGACATAAAAACATGGAACAGGGAAGGATATAAAATATTTGCTGTAAATGACGGATATATCAGCAGAGTAAAGGTATCGCCATTTGGTTATGGAAAAGTGATTTATCAAAAACTTTCCGACGGAAATACAGCCGTATATGCTCACTTGAAAGGATTCAGCGATGAATTAGAAGAAGTAATCAGAATTAAGCAAAAAGAATCCGGGAA
The DNA here is from genome assembly GCA_022573815.1 of Candidatus Neomarinimicrobiota bacterium. Lineage (NCBI taxonomy): Bacteria > Pseudomonadati > Fidelibacterota > Fidelibacterota bacterium. The sequence goes on along the minus strand of JACZTG010000016.1, from coordinate 45,189 downwards.
TTATAGAGTTGATTTGCATTTTAAATCAAGAAGATTTCCGGTGAAAAAGGGTGAGGTGATAGGGGTAAGCGGAAAAACAGGCACAAAATATCCTCATCTTCATTTCGAAATTAGAGATTCCAACAATAATCCGATGAATCCATTAGCGTTCGGATTTAAGGTTAAGGATGCGATTCGACCTACTCCTGTTAAGCTCGCCTTCATTCCATTACAAAGCGGGTCTGAAATAGACGGCGGATTCACCGAAAAGGTATTCAAACTAAGCAGGGTGAGCAGATATTTATATGAAATAGAAGATACTGTGCAAATTCACGGCAAAATAGGGTTGGCGATTTCTGCATACGATATGGCGAATAATATCCCGAATAAATACGGTATTAGCTCTTTCCTCTTAAAGATAGACGGCGTAGAGCATTTCCGATCGAATTATGAGACATTTTCATTCAGTGATACTCGACAGATCGAGATAGATCGAGAGTACAGGCTATGGCGGAAAGGAATGGGAATATTTCACTCTCTATACTCCAAACCGTATAATACAATGCCGTTTTACAGCTATCGGTCCGATGGAGCAATAAACTCCTCGGTCATGCCGGGACTGCATTCATTTGAGATTGTAGTAGCGGACTATTACGGCAATAAGGCAACTGTACGAGGGGCATTTGTATACAAACCTGCTGATAAACTGATGTACACGCTTTCAAATAATGGAGCCGATAACCTCACATTAAAATTCAGCTCTAAAGGAGTTCCTCTGTCAAGATTAGAATTAACAGGTCTCGCAGCCGACAGGAAATCCACAAAATTAGGAACCAGAAAACGAAAGAAAAACGAGAGTGGTATAACGGTGACAATACCTACAAATCCCATTGATTACACATATCTAAAAGTAGAAGGTAATGACATGCTCGGGGCTTCTCTGTTGCCTGTTATTATAAAATTGAAAGAAGTGAATGAGCATAGCACAGGTAAAATAAATTTCGAGTATTATGATAATCACCTTGTAATAAAATATGAGCAATCAGACATATTAGATGAAACTCCGCTACTGATTTTGAAATCCGAAGATAAAAGAACAGTGGAGCTCAAAGTCAATAGAACAAGCCCGTATGAATTTCAATCTTCTATTGATCTGAAATTACTCAGTGTTCCTTCTACTATAAGCGTAATTCGGCGAACCAGCGGAGAAGTCATTCATTCAGAGAATATTTATCTTAATCATATATCTAATGAAAAAGGCGGAACTCTTGTTTCAAAGGACGGGAATTTCATTGCCCAATTTGACGACAGATCTCTTTATATAGATTATTTCGGCGATGTCGAATTATCTGATGACGCTAAATATTTTAGCGGAAGTGATGAGATTTTAACACCCGTTTATAATATTTCGCCTACATATCAGCCTATGAAAGAGGTTGTGAAGGTATTGGTGCGATATCCAAAATCTGAAATGCCGAAGGATAAATTGGGAATATACTATTATGATTCCAAAAAGGGCTGGGTCTATCTAAATAGCGAACACGATTCTTCGATGCAGGTTATGTCAACCGAGGTATTAAGTCTTGAAAGTTTTGCGGTATTAGGAGATAATGTTCCGCCGACAATCAAGAGTGTAACACCATTAAATAATTCGATTGTAAATGGCAGGGAAGTGGAAATCAGCGCAAAGATTAAAGATCTGCTTTCCGGGATACAAGATGAAAATGCTATCACAATTGAACTTGACGGTGAAAAAACGATCTTTGAATGGCATCCGGCAAGCAATACCGCGACATATAAATCGTACCGGCGCTTGAGCAAGGGTAAACATACATTCACTGTCTCAGCTATTGACAATGCTAATAACAGCAGGAGTGTTACAAGAACATTTACGGTAAATTGATACGGTTATTTCGACTGTTTTAGAACAAAGTTTTTAAGCCGAAATGAATTAAGAAACAATCTTCAGTGCATTATCTTATTATAAACATCTTCGACTTTGCCGCGAAGTTCTTCGATAGTTCCGACATTGGTGATAACATAATCCGCATTAGCGATCTTTTCCTTTTCGGAAAGTTGAAACGACATACGTTTCCGAACTTCTTCCTCGCTGAATCTACCTGAATCTACCACTCTTTTTATTCGGACTTCTTCCGGCGCAGTCACGGTAATTATATAATCAACAGTGTAAAGAAGCTCGCCCTCATAAAGCAAGGCGGCATCAACGACGATTACATCGTGTGAAATCGCTAATTCTATTATCTTTTCCCTTATGGCGTTTTTAATGAATGGGTGAGTAATGCTATTTAATAAACCCACACTGGTTTTGTCTTTAAACGCAGCGGCAGCAAGTTTTTTAAAAGAAACCTCACCGGATTCATCAAGAATTTCAATGCCGAATGCCTCAACTATTTTATTTTTAAGAGTAAAGTTAATCGAATACAATTTCTTCCCTACTTTATCAGCTTCAATAACCGTGGCGCCCAATTCTCCAAGCAGCTTACAGGCAAGCGTTTTCCCGCTCCCCATTCCCCCCGTAACACCAATAATTATCATACGTTAGAATCTTTCTTTAGAGATTTCCCCGATGATACAGTCGAAAATATTTTCAGGTCCGCCATCCCCTGAAATTATCCTTAAAAGACCTTTTTTAGAATAGAATTCTACAAGCGGTTCGGTTTGTTCAAAATAAACAGCCAGCCGAATTCTTACTGTCTCTTCTTTATCATCATTTCTTTGGGTGATTTCCGCACCACAGTTATCGCATATACCGCTAACTTTTGGTGGGTTTGATAATGAATTATAAACACTCGCACATTGAGGGCATGACCATCGAGATGACAATCTTTTTACTACTTCCTCTTCAAGAACCTCAAAATTAATAACATGGTCGATATTTATATTACGCTTGGATAATAGTATTTCGAAGCCTTCCGCCTGTGGTATTGTTCTTGGGAAGCCGTCAAAAATAAAGCCTGTTGCGACAGAATCCTGATCAAGAATATCTTCAACTATTTTTAATATTACATCGTCCGGAACGAGTTTTCCTATTTCCATAAAAGAATTAGCCAATATTCCCAATTCTGTGTTCTTGGATATGTTTTCCCTTAGAACATCACCTGTAGATATTTTCGTAATATCATAATGCCCAACTAAAAGTTTAGATTGAGTACCCTTTCCTGAACCCGGCGGGCCGAGTAATATTATTCTCATTTAATTCCATTCATTTTTTTAAAGTAAAATCCCCGCAATAGTCGCTGTCATCCACGAAGCCAGCGCACCCCCAAACATCGCTTTAAGTCCAACTTTAGCAAGATCTGAGCGTCTTCCCGGAGCAATAGCGGATATACCGCCGATTTGAATACCTATGGATGAAAAATTGGCAAATCCACAAAGAGCATAAGTGGAGATAATCAATGAACGTTCTGAAAGGTCACCGGCGTTAATGTGCGAACCGAGCTGAGCGTAGGCAACAAATTCATTAAGAGCGATTTTAACTCCAAGTAAATTTCCGACCTTATCCGCCTCCTGCCAAACGACGCCCATGCTCCATGCAAGAGGTCGAAAGATTGTGCCGAAAAAAGTTTTAAGAGAACCGGGGAATATGCCCAGATACTCTCCGCTCACAGGCGAGAATCCGCTTCCGCCCAAATATAATTGATATGTACCGCCCAACAATTTTCCGTCAATAATCTCGTCAAAAAAATTTAGAATAAGATCTATGATTCCGATGAGCGCAATAAACGCGAGTAACATTGCTCCGACGTTGACAGCTAATTTCAATCCATCTGTCACACCGGTAGTCGCTGCATCAAGCAGATTACTTGCAGTTTTTGTGCGTGGAATATCAACATCTCCCGCAGTTTCCGAATGTTCGGTCTCCGGAAACATTATCTTGGCTATCACAAGCGCAGCGGGGGCGGACATTACACTTGCGGCGATCAGATGACCGGGATCAACACCCATACGAATATAACCTGCGAGCACTCCGCCGGCAATGGTGGCAAAGCCGCCGATCATAACTGTTGCAAGCTCGGAAATTGTCATACCGTTAAGAAAAGGTTTGATAAGAAGGGGGGATTCGGTTTGCCCTACAAATACATTGGCACTGACCGCGAGTGTTTCAGCTCCGCTCGTACCCATTGTCCATCGCATAAATTTCGCCATCGTATCAACAATGACCTGCATAACTCCTAAGTGATAAAGTATAGATAAAAAAGCGGCAAAAAATATGATAGTCGGGAGAACGGCAAAGGCAAATTGAAAACCGAAAGTGCTTATATATTTCGGGTCAACAAGATTCCCGAAAAGGAAACCTGAACCAAGGTCTGTGAGCCTTAGAAAAGTTTCCACTTTAGCCGATAAAGCGGAAAACACCGCTTTACCATCGATTTTATTGATAATATTATAGGCGAATCCCATTGTCAGGAAAGAAGAAATAAGATGTTTTTGATATTGAGTCTTCTTCAGGAATCGTAAAACAAAGATGGTAATCAAAGAAAGAAATATTAGAGGTATTATAAAATCTTGAGGGATCAGGTAATACAATAATCCTACTAAGAAACCGGAGATGAGAATAATTGCGGAAGCATGAATAATCTGTAATTTCTTTTCTGAATGAGAATTTATCTCATCCTTAAAGATATAAACATTTATAAAAGACAAAAATATGAACATGCCGGCAAACGAGGCATCTTGAGCGCCTAAAATGATTACAGCGAATAAAAGCTGAAGACCTACACCCCAAAATATTATTCGGTAGCGAATATTTTTCTTATTATTTGACATTAAATAAGCGATACCAAGAAATACTAGTAAACCAAAGAGACTTATGATTTTCATTCAGATGCCCTCTTATTTATGTTTTTGTTAATTAGAATCCTGATCAGGCGGCTCATAACATTGGCGACAGCGCGCTTCATAGGCTTCGCTCGCCCCAACAACAACTTTTTCGGTTTGATCGGTCAACCTCTGAGTTTTATTTGCCGGATTCCCGCACACCATGCAAACGGCGAGCATTTTATCAACATATTCAGCAATTGCCATAATTTGCGGCATTGGCTCGAACGGAACACCCTTGTAGTCCTGGTCCAAACCGGCGACTATAACCCGCTTACCGTCGTTTGCGAGTTTTTCGATGACATTTACTATTCCGCGGTCAAAAAATTGTACCTCGTCTATGCCGAGTACATCCGCATTGACTGAATTTTGAAGAATCTCAGATGCTTCTTTTACAGCGATTGAAGGAATTTTCAACTCGCTATGCGAAACTAAATGATCGGCGCTGTATCTGTTATCGATAGCAGGTTTGAATATGGCTACCTGTTGTTTGGCTATTTGAGCCCTGCGGATTCGGCGAATCAACTCTTCTGTCTTACCGCTGAACATTCCTCCGCAAATTGCTTCGATAACGCCTTGTTTTGAATTAGGTTGATGCATAATTATATCCTGTAATTAGTGCTTACTTTTTCCTCTCATTTAACAGAGCGGCAATTTTCGTTTTTAAGAGATCCACTGCAACATTGTTATAACCGCCACCCGGGATGATTATATCGGCATATGCTTTCGTCGGTTCAACAAACTGATCGTGCATGGGCCTCACGCTCTCCTGATACTGTTTTATGATAGAATCACTATCTCTACCGCGTTCCTTAGTATCTCTGTTTAAACGGCGTATAAACCGCGTGTCAGATGGTGTGTCAATATAAACTTTAATATCCATTAACATTCTTATTCCCGGATCAAATAAAGTTAAAATACCTTCAACTATGATCACTATATGATCTTTAATTATTCTTCTGCGTTTTTTACGAGTGTGAGTTTTATAATCATAAACAGGAACTTTGACTGTTTTCCCTTCCATTATTTCCTGCATTTGAAGCCGCATCAGTTCCATGTCAAATGCGTTCGGGTGATCATAATTTCTATTGTTACGGGCATCAAGAGGAATGTCCGATTGATCGCGATAATATGAATCCTGTTCGATAATGGCAACTCGATCTGAACCTAATTCGTCGTAAATCCGTTTTGATACAAGGGTTTTGCCGGAGCCGGTACCGCCCGCAATCCCTAACAATAGAGGTTTCTTATTTTTCTTAAGGTTCATCGCCTTCTATAGGTTTATTAAATTCGAAGGGGTGAGTCAGTAATTCCGCCAGATTATATTCAGTAATATTTCCTTCAAAATTTGAAACATATACCGGAATATCTTTTGTGTAGTCCCAGAGCAATTGTCTGCAAGCGCCGCAAGGCGAAGCTCCGGACTGGGTTACTACAGCAATGGCTGCAAATTCATTTTCACCTTCACTCAATGCTTTTACAAGAGCCACTCTCTCAGCACAGATCGTCAGCCCATAGGATGATGATTCAACATTCGAGCCGGTGTAAACTTTGCCTGATTTCGAAAGTAATGCAGCCCCGACTTTAAAATTAGAAAATTGAGCATGTGCATTTTCCTTTGCTTTTAAAGCGGCAGCCGTTAATTCATTTTTATTCATAATAATCTTTGTAATCTAACAAATATCAATTTAATTGAGAACGAAAAACGTTTTATCCTGATTTTTATTTTACTAATGTCTAAAAGCGGGATTTTTCAAGTAATCTTCCAATGTTTGCCCCGAATCATCTTTTTCTGATACGGATGGATTTTGGATTCCCCAGTCAATATTCAAATCAGGATCGTTCCATCTTACAGTTCCTTCCGAAGAGTGTGAATAATATCCTGTGCACTTGTAGTTTACGGTTGCAGATTCTGATAGAGTAAGGAACGCATGTCCGAAACCCACAGGAATAAATAGCAACAAATTATTTTCATCAGATAAAATCTGTTTCACGTATTTACCGAAAGTGGGAGAACCGACGCGAAGATCAACTATCACATCAAGAATCTCGCCTGAAGTACACCTTATCAATTTCGCGGTAGGAGCACTCATATCTTGATAATGAATACCTCTGATGACACCCTTATTGGATTTCGAATGGTTGTCCTGCACGTAATCTGCCGGAAGGCCTTCGTTTTCAAAGGCTCGCTTGTGAAATGATTCCATGAAGTAACCTCTTTCGTCGGTATAACGAACAGTTTCAATCAGCTTCACAGCAGGAATATCAGTATTTAAAAGGTTTATTTCCAATATCAAGTATCCATAATCAAGGTATAAAAGAACGTTTAAATTTTCAATAAATTAAAACAATAAAATAGGGCGTGATACCTTATTTTCGGCTATTTTATAATCACGCCCTTAAATGGGTGGGGCTAATCTATGTAATGCGCTCTTTTCGCGTCTTGTATAATTTATTATCGGAGTGCGTATTGAATTCTTTAGTTCGCAGGTGGTTAAAATCAAATACTCTTTATGTAATATCGGTAATGGATTACCAATTTGAGATTAAAGGTGGCAGTTATCGGCCATTAATCATAAAACTATAAATATAAATAATTTGTTAAATCTAATATAATTATGTCTTTAACGATTATCGTGATTTATTGGCATATGAATTGCAATTGTAATAAGCAAAGAGAAAAACTTCAAGAATATGAGCAGTAAATTAAAAGACTTCAACAACAGCTACAATGCTCCGTCAGAGAGTCCAACCACTACAATAAGGAAATGCTGACGGAGCACTTCCCATCAAATTTTAATGGTAATTAAATATAAGCATAAATATTGAAAATCAAAGTAAAAATGTTATTATTAGAAAAGTCAAGAACCGGTTGGGGATACTAAGAACTTTTAAATCTTTCGTGATTTCATAGAAATCATATCTTATTTTTTTAAAAAGAGGGCTATAGTTATACCTATTTGCCCTGAAAAAACGAAATTCTGATAAACCGAATTTGTGGAGACGGGCGGAATCGAACCGCCGTCCGAAAAAGAGTTCATATCGTCATCTACATGCTTAGTCCTTCATTTAGTTCTCGCAGATCCCACTCCGAAGGACTGGATTAGAGCTCTGCCAGTTTACTAACCCGAAGGCTGAAATTTCATATTATCCTCGTAAACAGGGGATAATACTATCCTGTCATTGATGTCGCTCCAGACACTGCCCGACAGGAAGGGAAGCGAAGGAACGAGTAGCCTCTTAGGCTGCTAGTGCGTAATCGTAGTCTGCACTTAGATTTTTGCCCGGTTTGATAACGCGGAACCGAAACAGCCGCGGCATGCGTACGACACAATCTTCAATCCCGTCGAAGCCATGTCGTCCCCATATATTTAAATTTTATCTGCTGCTTAAAGTCCGATATTGAATATAAATTAAATTGGTAATCCATAAATTTTCTTTACCGCATTTAAGAGGGTTTTCTCCGTATCGTGAAAATATTCGTCAGAGACCGCAATTTCAGTGAGAGCCTGAATTAAATTCTCGCGCATATCATTGTCAAGCCCTGTAATGGCTGCCATGCTCTTTTGACCGTATCGCATACCTTCTGTAAGGCTCAATCCACTGAATTTATTCATTTCATCTAAAATTTCTTCTTCGTTGAATCCGTATCTGTCTAAAACCTCAAAAAGCTTGGTCAACTCGCGTTGATCTATCGCCTCATCAACACCCATCATTGCAAAACAAACGCCTATAAATGCTGCCCGGGGCTCCATACCCAACATATCGTCCATTCCAAATCCTCCTGAATATTGTATGGATAAGTGTAAAATTATCCGCTTAAAAGCTAACTTATGAATAATTTTCGTTGAAACAAATCGTTTTGTAATTCTAAACGATAAAAGGGATTTTTTATTTTAATCGAAAAGCGAGAACTAAATACCTTGATTATACATACGTATCCATTGATATTAAAGAAACGAATGAATCCAAAGCCCCAGAAATCAATAATCATTTTGCAGTTGAACAGAGTTACAATCAATTACCTTTTGATGCTATTTCTCATCTTCAATATAATTCCGCTTCATGCTCAAACAGATCTTCCCGAGTCAACTTATGTGGAACTGACGGTTGTCACATATAATATCAATCATGGGAAAGGTGTTGACGAATTATACAGTTCAATCCGGATCGCCAGGACTTTAGAGCAATATGAACCGGATTTGATTGCCCTACAAGAGGTGGATATGGGGACAAACCGCGTAAATCAGGACCTGCAAATTGAAATAATCGCAAAACATCTTGAAATGTTTTATCTGTTTGGGAAAACTATCAATCGGATCGGTGGAGAATACGGCAACGCCATATTAAGTAAATATCCGATCATCTCATCTCAAAACAGCGATATATCACCTGATAACACATCAGAAAAACGTCGTTTGCTTAGAGCTACTGTTGATCTGGGGTTTCGAACTCTAAAATTTTATTCGACTAAATTCGGTATTATGGATGAAGAAAAAAAATATAATTCGCAGCGAATAGGAAAATTTATGAAGCGGATGGACCCAAACGATCCTGTCATAATTGGTGGGGATTTCGGAGTAAAGCCATTCAGTCCCCTGTTGAATTCTTTAATGAATAATTTGATAGATCTGGGAACGAAATTTAACAGCCCAACAGCAACTTATCCAACAACATTGATGAGCAGGAGACTCGACTATATACTCGTAAATAAATATGTTGAACCGATGGAGTACTATATTCCGATAGACACACTTTCAACTATATCTTCCATTCATCTGCCAATTGTGGCAAAGGTCAGAATCAGCCCATAAAACACAAAGCCCTCAATCTTTTGGATCGAGGGCTTACACCGCATACGTTTTCATTTATCGAAATATCACTCTATTAGAGAGATTAGTTTATCTTAATTTCGATCTCTTTCTTTACCGATTCTTTAGTTTTCGGGACAATTACATTCAAGACACCATTTTTGAAATCAGCCGAAATCTTTTTCTGATCAATTCCGTCATTGAGCCTGAACGATCTCTTGAAAGATCCGAAGCGACGTTCAATTCTTCTTGAACTCGCGGTCTCATCGGTCTCGTTGAATTTTTTCTCACCACTTATTGTAAGAAACCCATTCTCCAATGCGATTTTAACATCATTCGATTCCACACCGGGAAGCTCAAAAGAAATCCTGAAGTCCTTATCGTTTTCTCTTACATCAACTTTTGGTTCGAAACCGATTTCCGCAAATCGCGGAGAGAGTCCGAAACTGTCGTTGAATATGCTATCCAGTAAAGTACTGGGTCTATATTTGATCAAGTTCATTTTAGTTCTCCTTTTCTATTCGTTTATCTATATTTTCTTCATAAGCTCATTCACCTTTAACTTATGCATCTTTTATGCCAAAAGTCGTAAAGCGTTGATAATACACTACTAATGTAAGAACGGCAATAATTTGAAAATGCCAGAATGGCATAATATAAATTTGACCTATGTCAATAAGGCAGTATTGCGATATGATATACTGCAATAGAGTCAGAGGTAATTCTATACTTGATTGTATAAAGAGGTTCAACTATCTTAAGGTTCTAAATTTTTCTGCGATAATTCCTCTTACGGGGTACCAAATGAATAAAAATGTACAAAAAATATTATTAATTTCTCTAACAGCAGCGTATTTGTTCTCAGGTCAAGCCATTGCACAAAAGACGGTCGGTCTATCTGTCAAGTTTACTCCACAAGCGCCTGATAGTTTTGAAACCGCAATTCTCACCCTCACCGACGAAGAATTCAGTATAAATATAAAAGATTTCAGTGGATTACTGGTTCATACGGATAAATTTAATTACATAAATATGGACATCGAAACGATTGAAGATTTAGTTCAGGAAATAACGAATAAACTTCCTGATGTTTTTGAGTTTGAGTTTGTCAAAGATACACCAATATTTGTTTTGAATCCTAATCAGGGAACAATAAGGAGAAGTCCGTTTGTTCCATTTCAGTTTTTTAATAATAGAATATACGATAAAGCGCACAGGATGCCGGGTGAATTAAGTTTTGGCTCTGCATTTTATAACAATGACGGATTTGGCGATAACGGTCATTTTAGATTCGAGTATAATGTAAACTACGAGTTCTTTCAAATCGGAAGAAGAACGAGTTTATATCTCGTAACCGGGATGGAGCTTAATTCCGATGCGCCTGATACAGTCTCAGAAAATCGGTCTATTACGATACCTAAAGACTTTCATTATAAATTGGGTGTGCACTGGGAGATAAAATTCGCCCGTATTCATATTGGGCCTGCATTTTACACCGAATGGAGTGTAAAAAACTTCACAGTAATCACCGATGAGTTAATTCCGACATATTTAAACGTTAATGATTCATTTTACAGACTTCAATATGGAGGACGAATAAGTCTTCCAATTTCTGTAGTTGGAGCCAAGGGAAGTTTCGTTATTGAATATCTTGTTACTTCATTTGAATTGCCGATAGGAATTCAGCTTCAGGATCCAATTACCGGGGCAAACATTAATACTGTTGATGGTTCATTGATTAGGGGAAAATTCCCGATACTCGGTAACCGAATTTCACTTGGATTGGAGTATATTAATTTGCCATTTGATAAAGGCTTGAATGACTCGCTAACAGTTAATGCGTTAGCGAACTTCAGTATTAATGATGTGGCTGCGATTTTGCGGCGAGCATTTAAGATCTGATTTTACTCAATCAAAGATTTAAAACGGATTTGTTAAATCACTATAGATAGGCGTAACTATTTATGTGCGGTAACCGAGTTCTCTCATAGTTTCGTTAACTGAAACACCCTTGATTGACACTTCCGCAATTAACCTTCTATGTATGTCGATTTCATCACCTTCGTAACGGATGTTTTTCCCAGTGCAGATTTTTTCGTGCGCATCACGAGCTTCGGTACCGCCTGATTCACCGCGTGCCGGTGTATTCACGTTTTTCAAGATAAGGATAAAGCCCGCCATATCGTTATGTTCCCATTTAGGGCCAATCATAAGTGATTTTCCATCTATAACTTCGAGAACCTTTGCAGTTGGCATTTATTCCTCCGGTTTCAACTGGTTGTAATGATAATCAGCTATGATCTTAGAAGCAAACATATTCAAATAATCCTATTGTAATTTTCTCGTTCGAAATTCCAGACAGGTTCTCCGCAATATCGTTTTCCTTCGGGACAGTAAGGTTTTGATCCGGAGATTTTTCTTAATGTGCATGGAGGGAGGAGATATTTTCCTATAATCGGGTTTACTTCTGTAATTTGAAGAGCTTCTTCTAACGAAGCTTTCCAAATTTCTTCCTGAGCATTGTAACAGAGTCTCATGGCATGCTTATGATGCAAGTTCAAAAGATCTGAGGATTCTGTGAATCGAATTGACACGGCATTCGGAAGTAAGTAGGCAGTGAATTCATCCGATTCGTTGAGAGACCGCAATTTTGTAATTGCATCCCAGGTTCTGTCCATAGTCTCTTTGTAAATTGCGGAGGCTGTTTTACTTTCCCTGATGAGTGCAGGAGTTTCGTAATCCGGCGTATCGTCCATATGCGCCACCAAAACCGGGCGCGAACCGGGTGTCATCCGATGTCTCTGGTCCTGAGAATCAGCCGTGTGACTTATTTTTTTTCTAAACGTATAGCTGGCGTGATACATTGCCCGGGTAAGTTTATCGTGAGTAGAAAGATTTAATTTTTCTCCGAAAATACTGTTTCGCGCTGGATTGACAGCCATCTCAATTGCAGAATTATCATCCATCATCGATTTTGTGAGACCCAATATTTCCCTGACAGAATCAGCAATACTCTCTTGATTTCGAATCTTATAATCAATTAAGCGGGAAGTCTTGTTATCAAGACTGTCATCGAATTCTTTTCTGAAGTCAGCTGGATTTCGGGTCGTACCGTTGTTCAGTATTTGATATTCGGGAAGTTGACTGATGTCAATGGGCTCTTCAAAAATAATCCGGTAATCAGGGTCGATTTTTAACAGCTCTGCCGCCATCTTATCCGCTATTATTTTTTGTTCGAAAGGAGCATCATATAGATTGCAAATTCTTTGGTAGCGTAATACCGTTAAGGCGCTTACGGTATGATATAGATAAGTGAAAGTAGATATAGGAAGAACGTAACGGGCGATTTCCTGAGTCTTCTTTTCAATCTCTTTTTCAAATTTATCGGCTATTTTTATTCTGCCCGGAAATCGTCTGAAATACTCAACAGAAGTCGCTTTAAATAGTTCTTTCCTCAAATTCTCGTAGGCTTTCATCTGCATTAGCACCGTGCCTTCATAAATCGAACGCCCTTTTGTGCTGAGCGGCGGAATGGAGACATTTCCCGGTTTTACAGTTACATACCGCTGGCTTACCTGCTCCGAATTATAAAATGGGTGGCTATGAAGAAATGACCAAACAGCGTGACGGGATACATTTGAGATAGTAAATTGAAATTGTGCGTGCTGAAAAGTTGTGTGGTGACCTGCTTTATGAAGGTCTTTGACCAGCGTTTGATAGTTATGTTTAATTTTGTCATCTTCAATAATACCGGATGACGAATAGCACGTACGAGCGGCTGTAATAATACTTTTATACGGCTCTTTGAAATACCTTGTTAATTTTACTTCTGGTTCAGGAGAGAAAAATTTCACCGGATTTCAATTTTCACTTTGCATTATTTGATAGGTATTCAATGAGTAAGGTAGCCATAGTCCTTACGCCGATTTCAAGAGCGTCTTCATCAGGATTAAATAGAGCTGTATGAACTCCATAGATTTTTCCTTCAGCTTCGTTTCGCACACCAAGATCAAAATAAAAACCGGGTACTTCTTGAGCGAACCACGCAAAATCTTCTGCTCCCATTGTAGGACTGTTTACGTGGACTGAATCAACCCCTGATACAGACTCAAGGAAAGGAACGGACAGTGCCGTTAATTCGGGATCATTAACGGTAACAGGCGCGCCATTGGTGTAATCGAATTCATACGACGCACCATGCGCCGATGTTATACCTTTAATTATTTCTTCCATCAAAGTAGGAATTCTTTTATGAGCAACGGGGTCGAGAGTTCGAACTGTACCTTCCAATATGACTTTGTCGGCTATGATATTGAAACCTTCACCGCCATTTATTTTCCCCACAGTTATTACCACCGGTTTACGTGCGTCGATTTTTCTGCTGACAATATTTTGAAGAGAGGTAACAACTTCAGAAGCGACAACAATAGCATCAATTCCTTTCCAGGGGTAAGCACCGTGAGCCCGCTTCCCCTTGATAGTGATTTTAAAGAGATCGCTGGATGCCATAAAAGGTCCCGATACATATCCAAGAGAGCCGACTTCAAGGTTGGTATCAACATGCAACCCGAAAATTGCTTCAACGTCCGGGTTATTCAATACACCTTCTTTAACCATTAGGCGAGCGCCTACCATCTGACCTGATGGAGCTTCTTCCGCCGGCTGAAATATAAATTTAATTTTTCCGGGAATTTCATCTTTCAGTTCCGTTAGAACTTTAGCGACACCCAGCAAAATAGATGTATGAAAATCGTGACCACACGCGTGCATAACTCCACTGTTTTTAGAGCTGAATTTCAAACCTGTTTTTTCCTCAATAGGAAGAGCATCCATATCGGCTCTTACAGCAATGACAGGCCCCGGTTTTCCTCCTTCGAGAACCGCAACAACTCCTGTTTTAGCAATTCCGCTGACGGGTTTGAGACCGAATTTTTTTAATTCTGATTCAACAAATTTTGAAGTTTTTTTCTCTTCGTTTGATAGTTCAGGATTCTCATGAAGCTGCCTTCGCCATTTCACTACATCTTCAGTTATCTTACCCGAATTTATTTTAATCGTATTTATCATTTTGCTCTTTTGCCCCTTAACCGTAACTGCTGATAGAATAAGAAGCGACAATAATAGAACATAAATTTTCAATATCCTGAATTTACTATCATCAATTGGAACTCGAATATTTGTCAGAAAGATATTCGATAATCCTCCGAGAATCATTTATTACCTCATCCCCGTCAACAATGACAGGAACTAAAGATTGCCCGGATATATCCTGAACAATTTGCCTTTGGTGAAGCGGAGACGGTACAATGATAGTAGTGTATTCCAATTTTAATTCTTCTAATTGCTCTTTAACCATGCTACAGAATGGGCAATATGCGGTTTCGTATAATTCAATCATTCGTGATTCGAATTCCTTTTAGTCTCTACAGAATTTAGGAATTTCAGCATAATGCTGTTTATCTTTTCCGGCTGTTCGATAGAGCAAAGATGCCCGGCGTCTTTAATGGATACCATTTGAGACTTTGGTAGAGCGGTTTTCAAGGCATTTGCAGCAATATGAAAAATTTCAGTATCATTTTCTCCGGTGATAATCATAAATGGTTTATCATATGCCTGCAATAATTCCATAACACGGTGAGAGTCATTTCCCATTGAAACTTTTTCGTTTAATGGATAGCCTGAAAACTGCCTTATTGCCTTTTTAAGATCTATCCATTCGTTTAATCCCACATTTATTTTACCGAATATCGACTCTTTTAGCAAGACATTTTCCAAGGCATTTTCAACGCCGTCTTTAGCCATAACTTTGCGAAATTTTGAAATTTTAATTTCCCAATCATCACCGGGTATAAACCTCGGAGGCATTGGACTGATGACGATAGTTGAGTGCAACAGATAGGAATACGCTGCGGAAAATTCGGTTGCAATTGCACCACCGAGAGAAAGCCCGATGAGATGAACCTTCCGTAGATTTAATCGATAGATTAAATCTTTAATATCAGAGGCATAATGGTGGATAGTATAACCGTGCTTTGGAGCTACCGATTTGCCATGACCACGCAAGTCAGGAATTATCAATCTAAATGATTCAGAAAGATCTTCAATTTGAGGTTTCCACATTGAACCTGATAACGTGAGACCGTGAAGGAGAACGACAGGAGTTCCTGAACCTATATCCTGATAGAATAGGTTTACTTTTTCTAATTTCAGTGTGGGAGACAATATTACCCGGTGTCAAATAATCTGAAGAGCCTACAGCGTAAAAGATTTATGAATTAATAAGATAATCCTTTAGTTCACTTTCCAGGTATTCGGTCCCATTATCAGCTTTTCAAGGTCACCTTTTCCGTTCTTGGTAATAGTATCCTTAATCTGATTTTCAATTGAATCTTCGTAACACGGCCTTTCGATGGCGCGAAAAACTCCAACAGGTACGGGACCACCGTAAAATTCTATATTTGCCAGAATGTGTGACATCACAGGCGATTCTTGGTTTTCGTGATGCACGAGCAAGTCTTTTTTTGTATATTTCTTACCGAGTTCGACCACTTTAGGAGTTACACCATCCAGGATGATTCCCTTTTCATCATTGCTTCCGAATAGAAGCGGTTTCCCGTCCCTAAGAATAAGAGTATTATCATCTTTTACATCTTTTTCTGTGTAATCGAAAAAAGCGCCGTTGTTGAAAATATTGCAATTTTGATATATTTCGACTAAAGACGTACCCTTATGTTCATGAGCACGTTTGATAATATCGGCGAGATGATGGGGCCATCTGTCAATAGAACGCGCGACAAAAGTTGCTTCGGCTGCAAGAGCAAGATTTATCGGACGAATAGGTTGCTCGACACTTCCGTAAGGACTCGACTTCGTTACTTTTCCAACTTCGGATGTGGGGGAGTATTGTCCTTTAGTCAGACCGTAAATACGGTTATTGAACAGTAAAATATTTATATCAGGATTTCTTCTGAGAGCATGTATAAAATGATTTCCACCAATGGATAAAGCATCACCGTCGCCGGTTATGACCCAAACGGATAGATTAGGATTCGAAACTTTTACTCCTGTGGCAATTGGCAGGGCTCTGCCGTGGATGGAGTGGAATCCATACGTATCCATATAATAAGGAAAACGGCTTGAACAACCGATGCCGGATATAAAAACGAAATCTTCTTTCGGAACGCCGAGAGTCGGCAATACTTTCTGAACCTGTGAAAGAATTGAATAATCGCCGCAGCCGGGACACCATCGAACTTCATTATTCGATTGGAAATCAGCTTTAGTCAGAGTTGCTTTGGTTGAACCGTTGCTATTATTATTCCCCATAATTTATTGTCCATCCAATATAGTCTGAATCTTATCGACAATTTCGTGAATCATAAATGGTTTACCCTGAACTTTATTCTGTTGTATCACTTTCTTTTCAAATTTCGCTTTTATAATGAAAGCGAGTTGACCTCGATTGATCTCAGGCATGAGAA
This sequence comes from Candidatus Neomarinimicrobiota bacterium, assembly GCA_022573815.1. Classification (NCBI taxonomy): domain Bacteria; kingdom Pseudomonadati; phylum Fidelibacterota; species Fidelibacterota bacterium. The sequence goes on along the minus strand of JACZTG010000016.1, from coordinate 28,079 downwards.
TATTTTCAAATGAATCCAATACTTTGGCAAGATTTTTGGGAAATGGATTGATATAATTTAGGTGCGCGTTTGAAACTTTATTCCCCTTTTTCCTATGTAATTCGACCGCTGCTGTGATAGCTCCGTAAGTGCTGCCCCAACCAAGGACGAGAATTTTGCCTGATTTTTCGCCTGATACCTTAAGAGAAGGAATAATATCAGCAAGTCTTTCAACTTTATTATGGCGGTATTCGGTCATGAGTTCATGATTGTGAGGGTCATAGCTTACATCGCCGGAAACGTCGGCTTTTTCCAATCCGCCAATCCTATGCTCAAGACCCGGCGTACCGGGAATTGCTCGTGGACGAGAAAATGATTCTTTATCACGAAGATAAGGCTGGAAAGTTTTAGGATCTTTATGCCTTGTAATCTCAATCGGTGGCAAGTCTTTTAAATCAGGTATTAAGAACGGTTCTGCTCCCGACCCCAGATAACCGTCGGATAGGAAAATTACCGGACACATTGCCCTAAAAGCGAGCCGTACAGCTTCGTAAGCCATATAAAAACAATCTCCGGGAGTGGAGGCTGCTACAATTGGCAATGGCGAGTCACCGTTGCGTCCGTACATAGCTTGAAGTAAATCGGATTGCTCGGTTTTTGTGGGAAGTCCGGTACTTGGGCCTCCTCTTTGCACGTTTGAAATAATCAAAGGCAATTCTGTAATCAGAGCGAGATTTATGGCTTCACTTTTTAGCGCAAGACCCGGTCCGCTCGTTCCCGTAATTCCAATGCTTCCTGAGTAGCTTGCTCCGATGGCAGCACAAACAGCAGCGATTTCGTCTTCAGCCTGGATTGTTTTTACTCCAAAAGATTTGTGTTTGGAAAGTTCGTGCAGAATATCACTTGCGGGCGTAATAGGGTAAGACGCGTAAACAAGCTGAGTCTTTGTCAGCTGGGAAGCTGTAACATATCCGAGAGCAGTTGCTTCATTACCCGTTATATTTCGGTAAACACCGGGTTTCATCTTCGCTTTTTTAACAGCGTAGTGACCTGAAAATATCCGTGCAGTGGAAGCGAAATTGTAACCGGTTTTCAGAGCTGTGATATTTGCATCAGCAACCTTAGGAACCTTGGCGAACTTTTCATTCACCCATTTGATAGTGTGTTCCAGCGATCTGCTATACAACCAGAAAATGATGCCGAGCGCGGTAAAGTTTTTTGAACGTTCTTTTATTTTATTAGTCAGATCAAATTCTTCGAGGGCGTTTAAAGTTAATTTAGTAATCGGAATTTTGATGAGTCTATAATCAGATAGAGAACCGTCTTCAAGAGGTGAAGTATCATACCCGGCCTTTTGGAGATTTACAGCTTTGAACGCATCTTCGTTGACAATCAATATTCCACCTTGCTGCAAATCTTTATAGTTCACTTTAAGCGCAGCGGGATTCATAATTACCATTGCATCCGGCTCATCACCCGGAGTCATTACATCCGAGCTTGAGAAACATATTTGAAAGCCGCTAACTCCCGGCAGAGAACCGGCAGGCGCCCGTATTTCAGCCGGGAAATCGGGAAGCGTGCTTAGGTCGTTGCCAAAGATTGCCGTAGTATCGGTAAATTGAGTTCCGGCAAGTTGCATTCCGTCACCTGAATCTCCGGCAAATCGGATGGTAACGGAATTAATGTTCTCTAATGTATCGTTCGGATCGGTTGTCGGTAGATTCCCACCGTTTTTCTTACTCATTTTTAGATTTGTGTTTCCTCTCTCATTCTCAGTATCGGCTTTAAATTAAGCCCAAAAATCGAAATCGACATTATATAAATATTATATTATATATAATCAAGTGAAAAAGGAAGTGTGATGGAATCGGACTAATTTTTGTCATCATTTAACAGTCCAAGTTCCTTTTTAATTTCCTGCCTAAACTTCAAGGATTCCCTATGATATTCTGTTAAACGATTGTCTATTGCATTAAACAGGGTCCCTTTTTTGAACTTTCCATTTTTTAGTCTTTTGCCGGCTGGGGTGCCGGTGAGCAGCTCTATGCCTTGTTCGACGGTCTTTATTGGCCACACATTAAAATGTCCTGCGCGAACGACTTCAAGAATATCTTTCCTGATCATTAAATGTTGAACATTTGATGCAGGAATCATCACGCCCTGTTTTCCGGTAAATCCTTTTGCAACGCAGATGTCAAAGAAACCCTCTATCTTTTGATTCACTCCACCTATAGCCTGGATATTTCCAAACTGGTCAACAGAGCCTGTAACAGCGATGGATTGGTTAATGGGGGCTGAAGAAAGCGCCGAAAGTAAAGCGTAAAGTTCTGTGGAAGATGCGCTGTCGCCGTCAATAAAAGAATAATTTTGCTCGAATGTGATGCTTGCGGATAAGGAAATCGGAGCCTTGATGGCGAATGTTTTATTTAAGAATGAAGACAATATCAGAACACCTTTGTTGTGCGTGCTACCGCTCATTTTTACTTCTCTGTCAATTTGAACTACATTACCTTTTCCTGCGAATACAGTGGCGGTGATCCGGGATGGTACTCCGAATGAGTGGTCTCCGGCTTGATAGACAGCAAGCCCATTAATTTGGCCAACTATTTCATTTGAAATATTAAGCCTTATAATGCCTCTGTTTACCTGTTCCCGAACTTTTTCCTCCAGCAGGTTGGAACGGAATCTTCGTTCTCGCGTCGCGGAATCAACGTCAAGTTCACTTACGAATTTATGATTATTTAATTCTGCTGTGTAGCTTGATTCCCGTATGGTATTAACCAAATGACCGAATTGGATTGATACTCGCTGTTGGTCCGATATGGAGCGCTGGGCGTGTTCAATTAATGCAGCGACTCCTGTTCTGTCAAAGTGCCTGAGATTTTCTTCATTGCATACTTTTGAGATAAATCTGGCGTATTGTTGACTCGAACCGCTGGTCATTTTTACGGAATTATCAAAATCTGCCCTTATCTTAAAAGTTCTCCTGAACGATTCATCATAAAATTCCAAATGATGGAAAATATCCGCTCTGCCGAGCAGCACAATCTTTATATCAAGAGGAATCGGTTCCGGCTTAAGACCCACAGTTGAGATTAGCCCGATTTCTTCACTCATATCCTCTATATGCAGCTCTTTATTTTTTAATGTTCTTTTTAAGGTCTCCCAAACGAACGGGTGCCCTAAAATAGATTCGATATCAACAATTAAATAGCCGCCGTTTGCCTGTAAAAGACTTCCCGGTTTTATGAGTGTGAAATCGGTTACAAGCGATCCGAACTGCATTTTTTTCTCGATTCTGCCGAACAGGTTCTGGAAAGTTGGATTTGTTTCCACTATTACAGGAGCACACTTATTATCAATATTCGAAACTACCACATTGACGCTATACCGGATAAAACTGGGTTTTGATTGAGGAATCTGTAGCCCGAGCAAACTTCCTTTATCTTCGCCTGGAGGAATAAAATCTTCAAGATTTGAAATAATATCATTTTTAACGTCTTTCAAATATTGGATGACGGATTCGGAAAAACTGTATTTTTGTGTTAGAGGGTTAATTTTTCTGTCAATCATAAATTCTGCTACATCATAATCGAGAGAATCCAATTGTTCCTGCAATCTGATTTCGTGCTTGGTAATTTCTTTTACTGAAGAAGAGATTTTACCGTGAACCGCATCTATTTTTTTGTCAACACTCTTTTTGACACTATCTTTCAGCGCATTATACTCGTGTGGAGTCATCTCCCGACCTTCCACAATAGGGATAGTATTATATCCTACGGTAGCATTTTGAATCACTATTTGACGGCGTTTAGCGAAATTTTCAAGGCGGCGTAAAGCGCCGCTCCGCTTTTTGTTGAACTCTTCATTGAGATGTTCTCTCTTATCTTCGTACGCTTTATCGCTAAATGATTTTGGAAGATCAGTTTTCAGCGAGTTGATAAAAAGAGACATATCCTTTTCAAAAACGCAACCTTTTCCGGTGGGCAAACTGAACGAGTGAGGGTGGTCCGGTTCTGCAAAGTTGTAAACAAATATCCAATCGTCAGGACTCTTATCTTTTAAAGCCAGCTTATGTAGAAGCCCTTTTACAATAGTGGATTTTCCCGTGCCGGACATACCGGTAACAAAAATATTATAACCGTGTCCTTTCATTCCAAGCCCGAATTCGATTGATTTAACAGCCCTTTCCTGCCCTATTACGCCCGAAAGCGGTTTCAGTTCTTTTGTTGTTTTAAACTTAAAAGATTTTGGATCTACAAATTTTCGGAGCTGTTTAAATTTTAACGGTTTCGGTTTCAAAAATATATTTTCCCTTTAGCGATTGAAAAAATTCACTTAGCGTAAGCTATCCTCAATACCCGGACTGAGTCAAGGATATTAATTATGCGTCGGATTGATTTGGCGATTCATCTTCAGGTTTCTTCATCGATGTGCGGAATAAATAATAGGCAAGACCCAGGAATATGAGGAATGATAATACAGATTCCATACTACCCATCCATTCGTGAAAATTCCATGACGGTTTTTTGCCTACATAAAGCGCATAAAATGCTATGAGAACTCCCATTATGCCGTCTCCCGCCACATATCCGGATCCAAGTAAAATCCCACGTTCTCTCCTGTACTTAAGCAATTTTTCGTCTTTGCTGGATTTTTTCTCAACATAATGTCTGATTATACCACCGAGAAATAAGGGAGTCATAGTTGATACAGGAAGATATATTCCGACTGCAAGGGGAAGCGACGGGATAGACAACAACTCTGCGACCACCGCAAATGCCACGCCGGATAATACAAGTATCCATGGGATATTTGAGGAAAGGACACCTTCGATTACTACTTTCATTAAAGTTGCCTGTGGAGCAGGCAGTTCCATAGAACCGAAGCCATAAACTTCGCTTAGCGCTACCACTGTCATCGCCACAAAAATAGCTGCTGTAGCTACGCCTATCATTTCTCCTATCTGCTGTCTGTATGGTGTGGCGCCAAGCAGATATCCGGTTTTAAGGTCTTGAGAAGTATCACCGGCAATTGACGCTGCCACCGCCACAACCGCCCCGACGGTAATAGCAGCAGCTTTACCCATATTGTCCGTCCAGCCGAGAAGTACAAAAATTGAGCTGACGACCAGAAGTGTGGCAATTGTCATTCCCGACGTGGGATTACTTGTAACACCCACAAGTCCTACAATTCGGGAAGAAACAGTGACGAAGAAAAACGCGAAAATCACCATTAAAATAGCTCCAACTGCTCGAAACATCATTGAATCCGAGGTAGTGATAATATCGGGAGAGAGTGCGATTATAATGGTTATGAGAACGGAGCCTCCAAGGACGTAAGTTATATTAAGGTCTTTTTCAGTTCGTTTATCTAAATCCGCCGCTACTCCTACCCGTTTTTTCAGCTGCGCTATTCCCACCTTGAAAGATTTAACAATGGTAGGAATTGCCCTCGAAAGAGAGATCAGCCCTCCGGCAGCTACAGCGCCTGCGCCGATATAACGAACGTACCGTGACCAAATTTCGCCTGTGGACATTTCGCTGATAAGTTTCACCGGCTCCGGCGCAATTGGAGAAGCCAATCCATCTCCGAAATATGCGATTAGAGGTATGAGAATGACCCACGATATAAGACTTCCGGAAACCATCATTGCCGATACTCTGTATCCAAGAATATAACCGACCCCCAGCAGCGCAGGAAGCAATTCAAACCCTATTCGTCCCTTAGGAAGACCGGGAATTGACCAGCTTGCCTCTGTGCTCCAAAATCTTCCAAAGGACATCAGGCCCTTATATACTGCTCCAATACCTAAGCCTGTAAATACGGTTTTTGCATGAGAGCCTCCAATTTCGCTGGCAACAAGAACTTCCGCACATGCTGTTCCTTCAGGATAGGGGAGTTTACCGTGTTCCTGAACAATCAGAAATTTTCTAAGCGGAATCATAAATAAGATTCCAAGAAGCCCGCCTAAAAATCCGATGAGAGCCATTGTAAAAATCGTCGGATCGAGACCCCATAAGAAAAGAGCAGGCAAAGTAAAAATAATTCCGCTGGCGAGACTCGAACTTGCAGAACCGACAGTTTGGGCGATATTATGTTCTAAAATAGTCGTTTTTCCGAGGACAGGCTTAAACATACGAAAAAAGCCTACGGTCATTACGGCTATTGGAACTGAGGTGGATACGGTAAGTCCTACTTTTAGTCCGAGATATGCATTGGCGGCGCCGAAGATAATTCCGAATGCAGCTCCAAGGATTATCGCTTTCAGAGTAAATTCAGCAATATTTTCCTCAGGCGCAATGTAAGGCTCGTATCTTTCTCCCTCTTTCGGTGCGAATGCAGCTGAACTTAATGATTTTGCAGGCATTTCTTTATTCATAAACCATAAATCCTCGCAAGTTATTATTTAACTGCATTCAAAAGGTATGATTCGTATAATATCAGCTCCAATAAACAAAAAAGTAACCTTAAAAAGCCCAATTAAATATCAGATCAATTTGTTCCTGAGGAAGCCGGCTGAAGACATCTAAGGTATCTGATGCTCTCGGCATAGTTCCTTCGCTCACTCTAATACTGATACGTTTCCGAGCTTGCCATATTTGAAGCGTATCAAGAGTCGAACTGCTATCGGGTTGTAGCTTTCTGAAATATGGTTTTTGACCGTTAAAAACTCTCCGGGAGTCGGACTGATGACAGTCTGAGCAGTTGCCGTCAATAATAGTCAACACAGCATCCGGTACGTTATCAAAATGCTCAATATCAGTAGGATTTTCCGCAAGGTCAGCACAGCCTGTAAGGAAGAAAAGAGTGATATTTATAATAAGTGGGAATTTCATCTTTCGTCTATGTGGCATCTCAAGCAGATGGTCGCTTGCCCTTGAACATCGTGACAACCCATGCAACGCTCCAAATCCCTTCTCGCAAAATCCGCGTGCCTGCCGCCCAAAATAATGCTCGGCGCCCAATCGGCGCCCTGATGCCATTTAGGCATAAATTGATTTTCGTCATCTCTGTGGCACTCTACGCAGAATTCTGTGAAATCGTGGCAAGTAGTGCAAAAACGATCTTTTCCCTTTGCCTCTATAGGATGTAAAAAACGATAATTCAAAGAATGAACTCTTCCGATAGATTGAGGTTTCTTTCCCCGTTCCGTTGGCTGGTAAAAAGGTGCAACACTTTTTGAGGACGATTTCGCAAGTTGAGAACCTGTATGACAATCCTGACACCAGTTTTCCTGATGACACATAACGCAATTTTCTTCCGGCTTCAAGATTCCCGAGTTGAATTTTACCGGATGTTTGTGAAGCCAATCGGCAGTATGGAATTCGGGACGAAGCTCATCTTCATTTATGTGGCACCATGAACAGTCCGTAGGCGCAACTTTATCATTATGACAATTAACGCAAGTGGTCATCGGCGGCATATTGGCATCGGTGAGGAAATCCACTTCTTTCACATTAACATGGCAGACGAAACAGAGAAGTTGTCGCGTCACCGTATGGTATTTATGATTGAAATTAAGTTCAGGTTCTTTCGGAATAAATTTTATTGTCTTACTCTGCTTCAGTTCGGGTGAATCTGATTTGTGGCAAGTCAGACAAACCTCTTTCGTCGGCAGGAGAACATCAGATGACGAGATAGAGGTATCGGTGCCTTCGTGGCAGGTGGAGCAATTAACATTCGGGATAGCCAAATGAATTTTATGAGAAATCTTCAGAGGACTAATATTCTTTTCATCGGCAGCCGAAATAATTGAAGAGCTGCCAAGTAGAAAAAGAATAATTAAACGAATATATTTAATCAATTAGTAATCCGCACCCTTGAAAAACCATAGATTAAGTTTCAGAAAGACTCTCAATTCCCTGTCGTTTCCTGCAAAGGGAATGATATTTCCGATATTTCTCCATTCAATGGATTGGCTCAGAGATTGTAATTCTCCGTCTATGGAGACTCGCCTGCTAAAACGTAAATTGAATCCCGTCCTCAAGCTGAAAGCGGTGCTGTTGTCGTTATCATCAAGATCAAAGGAAGTAATGGAAAAGTCCGACCATTCGCCGTCAACTCTAAGGCTTAGATTTCGGGATAACTTGCCGTAATATCCTCCGTAAATGCCGGTCCAGTTTCCACCATATCCTCTCCTAATCACTAACCCCGAGGAGATTTTGCTCAATGTGATACCACTGTTAAACCGGAAGCTATTTACGCCTTCGCCGTATAGAACAGTTGCCGCTTTAATGTTTAGCCACATATTGCCGGCCACTTTCCTGTCAAACGCCAGACTCAAATCATTGCTCCGGCGCAACAGGTTGGTGAATCTGCTGAAGAAAGAATTGACGTAAACTAAAGGACGTCTATTTGAGAGTTCAAGAGTCAGATAATGAGATTCCGGCTTAGAATGGGTGAAAACGATCTCGCCTCTTTCCAACGCAATATTTCCGTCAACAACGCCTTCGCCTACGCTGAAATCACCCCGGATAAACAGACTCATTTCTTTATTTAAATTTCTTGCGAGATTGAATCCCGCTGCCTGCCGTTGAAGCGAAATAGGGTTTATGGAACTTATTCCCAATCTCGGCTGATCAAGCTCATACGGTTCAACATTTTTAGATCTTCTCACAAAACTGAGTTTCAGAACGTTGCCCAATAGTTGGAAAATAGTTAGTTCGCCGCCTAAAATATGGCTTTCATTCCAATCGTCAACTGTTTCCGGATTTGAAAGTGGCGCCAATGTACCTGCGTAAAGCCGTACTTTCCCCTTTTTCCAACCTTTATAAGTAAGTCGAAGCCCATCCATCGGACCCCTACCAACTCCGGCAAAGATGAATTGTCTTCCAAATCGGACATCGGTTGCCATGAATGCCCGAGTGTACTCCGCATAAAGGTCATACATCTTAAAGTATGTGCCACCCTCAACAGCTTCAGAAAAATCGTCGGTAACATAAAAGTAACTTTTAATCTTTAATCTTTTGATTCCTACGTCGCGCAGTGTCAGACTACCGGATTGATAACCTCTGAGATGTTCCCTTTCGGTGCCGTCATAGCTTTCTGTCCACGAATAAATTGAAGATGTGAATCGAGTGTCGTAGGATTGACTTGAAACGGATGAAATCTGAATTAAAGAAAAAAATATGAAAGCAATAGCATTGAGAACTGATATCCCCCCCGGATATTGAAAATCATTGCGAGAAATATGCTTATCCACCTTTTAATGGCAAATTAATAACTACAAGCGAAAAGTAATTATAAGTGAGTGGAAGAATGAAGTCAAGGCATTCAGAAATAAAGAATTACGAAGAAAAATTAAACAATTTTAACGCACTTATGTTGACAATCAGCCGCCGAATTATTAAACTCCTCTGCTATAGAAAGGTAACTGAATAATGTCAGATAAAATAAAAGCTGTGGGAATGCTTTCAGGGGGATTGGACAGCACTCTTGCGGCGCACATATTAAAAGAAATGGGCGTGGAAATTCAGGGTGTGAATTTCAGCACCGGATTTTGCATTACTGATCATCACAGAAAATTAAATCGGGATGATGAGCCTGTTCAAAAAATGCAGAATGAAGCTTTGCGGTTAGGAGCTGATCTTGAAATTCCGTTAGAGATTATTGATATCTCAACTGAGTACTGGGACATTTTGCTGAATCCACAACATGGATACGGCGCAAATATGAATCCGTGTATTGATTGCCGAATTATGATGTTCACCAAAGCAAAGAGATATATGGAAGAGATAGGAGCACATTTTGTATTCTCCGGCGAGGTGATGGGGCAGCGACCTAAGTCGCAGCGAAAGCCTGTGCTGTCCGTTATAGCTGAGCAAGCAGGATTAGAGGGATATTTATTGCGTCCGCTCTCGGCAAAACTCTTACCGGAAACTATTCCCGAGAAACTTGGATGGATAGACAGAGAGCAGCTTTACGACATAAGCGGAAGAACGCGAAAGAAGCAGATGGAGCTTGTGGAGAAATTCAATATAGAATATTATCCGCAACCTGCCGGAGGCTGCTGTACTCTCACGGATGAAGCATATTCTGATAAGCTCCGCGATATGCTAAATGATAATAACGAACAACCTTTAACGCCGGAAGACGTTATACTACTGAAGGTGGGAAGACATTTTCGACCTGCGCCGGGCGTGAAAGTCATTGTTGCCCGTGACGAGCAGGAGGGACGATTCCTTTCAGGGTTTAAATTAGGTCGAAGCGTGATGGAGACAGTTAATTTCGGAGGTCCCGTCACACTGATTACAGGAGAGACCACCGATGAGCAAATGTCCGACATCGCTCGCCTTACAGCGAGATATGGACAAGGCCGGGAATCTGAAATGGTTCAGATAAAATTGATTTCGAATGGCGACAGCAAAAATATCGAAGTGGCGCCGTTTCCATCTGATGAGGAGATAATAGAAGAATGGCGAGTTTAAAACATTTAACGTTTCTATCTATAATAGCTGCCCTGATTGTGGGCTTCAGCGGCTGCGGAAAGAAGGAAGATAATAATTTGAGCAATCTGAATAATCATTATGCTGAATTACGGAAAGTGAAAGATAAATATTTCAAAGAAGACCCGGACTCTCCTTTGCTTGACGAAGATAAAGGCAGTTTCTCCGAGCTTAATTACTATGAGCCGGATTTAAAGTATAAATTTACCGGACAAATCCAAAAATATGAAAAGCAGGAAGTTGTTGAGATGCTCACATCTACAAGTGACCTGAGGAATTTCCATAAATACGGCTATTTTAGTTTTGAAATTGATGGAAACGAATATAGCGTTCAGCTTTATAAGGAAGTGGATGAGAATCCGTCAGGAGAATCATATTATTTTGTTCCATTTAAGGATTTGACAAACGAAACTGATACTTACGCTGCCGGACGCTATCTTGATATACCGAGTTCTGAATCAGACATAATCACGATTGATTTTAATGAGGCATATAATCCGTACTGCACTTACAGTCCATTTTATTCCTGTCCGCTGCCTCCGATTGAAAACCATCTGAAAGTTGCGATAAAAGCGGGTGAAAAGAATTTTAAAACGGATGAAGCAAAAGGGTAAATCTATTTATCCGGAATTTTATTCTTCGTTTTCATTAAAATCGTAAGAATCAACATTCCTACTGTTGCAGCGTGGAATGTAACATTATCAGGCGCCTCAAAGTTTCTGAAAAGCTCTCGTATCTCGGGAAAGACGCGGGTCATATAATGAGTCCTCAGTTTAAAAGTTTTTTCAATTTCTTAAGCGCAATTATATCCTGAGATTTTCCGTCATCTCCTTTTGGAGTTTCCAGAACTTTGGGAATGTTTTTCAACCGTTCATCGTTCATAATAAAGCCGAACGCTTCCAATCCGATAAAACCTTCACCGATTTCTTCGTGCCTGTCTTTTTTCATACCGAAATCAAATTTCGAGTCGTTGAGATGAATACAGCTGAGCTTATTAAGACCGATGACCCGGTCGAATTCTTCAATAGTCTTGTTATATGTATCTTCGGTGCGGATATCATAGCCGGCGGCGAAAATATGACAGGTATCTAAACAGACAACCAGACGGTCAGAATCTTTTGTGAATTCTATCATATCCGCTATTTGTTCGAATGTATAACCGAGATTAGTTCCCTGTCCGGCTGTGGTTTCAAGAGCTACCTTTGCCGTTGTGCCGTCAAAGTTGCTGTGCAGCCAATCGAGACTTGCCGCAATTCCTTTAATTCCTGTCTCTTCTCCTGAGCCTAAGTGTGAACCGGGATGGGTTACCAGAGCGGGAATCCCAAGCGTTTCACACCGCTCCAACTCAATTAAACAGGCATTTCGTGATTTCTTGATTAAGTCTTTATCGGGGCTGCAAAGATTTATCAGATAGCTGTTGTGAGCGACGACATTGATAATTGATGTTTTAGCCATCTCCTCTTTATACTTGGAAATATCCTCGTCAGTGAGAGGTTTAGCTTCCCATCGGTTGGCATTTTTTGTGAATATCTGAATTGCGGTACAACCCAATTCTTCCCCTCGTTCAGCCGCAGTGTAAACACCTCCCGCAACTGACATATGTGCTCCCAGTAATGATTTTTCTGACATAGTTTTTATCCTTTCAAATCTAATGAGTGTATTTCTTTAATTATTTCGGTAATTAGTGTGGCGAATTTCTCTGATACTACTTCAGCCATCTCGGTAACTTCTTTATGGTTTAAAGGTGTTTTGCTCAATCCTGCCGCAAAATTCGTAAGTACGGATAAACCCAACACTCTCATTCCAAGATAGTGCGCTACGGTTACTTCAGGCAATGTGCTCATAGAAGCGGCATCAGCTCCTAAAGACCGTTGTAACTTTACTTCGGCGGGAGTTTCGTACGAAGGACCTAAATTTGCAGCTAAAATGCCCTGCCTGAGTGGAATACCCGAACTAACCGAAACTTTGGACGCTAAGCTGATATACTCCTCATCATAAGGCGTAGATTTGTTTTCTGACTCCTTTTCCCAATCTTCAAGAGGTTCTTGAAAAAGAAAATTCAGATGATTTTTTATTATCATCAAATCGCCCGGATTGAATTCGGGGTTTGAACAACCCGATGCGTTTGTTATTATAATCGAACGAATACCGAGCTCATTAAGTAATCGGGAGGGATATGTAACTTGCCATTGTTCGTACCCCTCATAAGTGTGAACGCGACCCTGTAGCGCTAAAATTTCAATTCCATTTATATGTCCGTGAACAAGTCGTCCCGAATGACCTTTTACCGTAGAAACGGGATAATGCGGAATATCGCCGGTATTTATAAAGCTGGAATCAGTTATCAATTCAACAAATCTACCCAATCCTGATCCGAGGATGATTCCGATAAACGGTCTATCCAGCTTGAGTCGTTTATTTATATATGAAACAGATTCAGCTAAATAATCAGATAGTAATGTTTGGTCCAATTGTAATATCCGGTTTACTTTAGAGGATTAAAAGTTAAAAAAACGTGCGCACAACTTCAAGAAACATCGTGACTGCCAGATATTGAGTGCAATCTAAAGCATTAATATGTAACATAGAGAGGTAAGTTGAAAATTTAATTTCCAAACGATGATGATGAGATAATGGGCATTCATAAATGATACCGGCATTTATTCTTGCAGGGGGAGATAGCCGGCGGTTTGGCGAAAATAAAGCGTTATATCCATTTAAGGGGAGACCGATGATTGAGCGTTCAATCAATCTCATCTCTCCTCTAAGTTCCGAAACATTTATAATATCAAAAGAAGAAGATGGATTCACAGACTTTGGAGTGCCGGTCTTAAGAGACGATTTGAATCGGCAAACGCCGTTAGCAGGCATCCTGCGCGGATTAAGAGAACTGAATTCATGGGGTCTGTTTTTAGCGTGCGATCTGCCGTTTATGGAAGCCGGAGTACTGAAAAACCTGATCGATTCGATAAATGATGATCCGGAGAAAGAAGGAATCAGCTCCGTAGTTGCAAGCATTGACGATAATAATTTGCAGCCGATGGTAGCGTGTTATCACAAATCAGGAATATCTTCTCTCACAGTTGCCATTGAGAAGAATTATTCCATGAAAAAATGGCTGAGCGAAAGTAAGATAAAAATCGTCAATTTTGAAAATAGAAAACCGTTTAGAAATATAAATGAAAAATCGGACTTAGAAGTATCCGATGGCTAAAGAATTTTTAGTTTTAGCAGGGAAGTAATCTTAACTGAAGTTCGCTTAAAAGAGGGAGTCTTTGATTGAGGGTCGATTAATCCGGGTATCAATTCATTCGCTTCAGGGTAATACATAGCAACATTTCCAGCTCTGATTGAGCCTTGAACCAATTCAACATTCATACTTCCGGTTTCATTTTCAACAGTAACAGTTTCTCCTGCTGAAAAACCATTTTCGATTATGTCTTCTAAGTTCATAAATAATACGTTGCGGTGATTTACTCCCCGGAATAAATCCTCCTCTTCGTAAACGATAGTGTTAAATTGGCCTTCGGAACGAAAGGTCATCAGATTAAACCTGTCTTTTTTCGGTCTTGAATCAGGAGGAAGCACAACAATCAATTTTGCTTTTCCCGATGGCGTATTAAATTTAGGTTTATGCTTTACTCTGCCCGGAATAGTGAATTCATTCCCGGATGAAATTTTACTTATCTTTTCAAGATCGGGAATAGTTCTCGAAATAAAATTCCTTATCTTTTCGTGGTCATTCAGCGAGTTCCACGGCACCGGGTCATTACCCAAAAGTTCTCTTCCTGCGTATGAGATAATTTCAGATTCAGATGGAATTTCTTTATCGGGAGCTGTTCCGCCACCCGATGATAACCGAACGAAACTGAACATACTTTCCTGAGAAGTAGATTGTTTCTCCTCATCTCTTGCAAGCACCGGAAGGATCAATGAGCTCTTACCCTTGCCGTATAAGTGTCCCAAGTTCAGAGTAGTACTTAAGAACGATGTGAATTTTATCCTGCTGAGCGCTTCGGAAGCCCACTTCGAGTCGGGATTGGCGCCGTAGAGATTACCGCCGACTAACAAGGCAAAATCCATTTCACCTTTATAAGCGGCTTCCATACAAGAATAAGTGTCTTTGCCTTCCGTTGCCGGTAAAGTAAAATTCATTGCCGTAGAAATGCTTTTGGCGATTTCAGGTTTTAGAGTGGGAACAACGCCCACAGTGCCCATTCCCTGCACATTACTGTGCCCGCGAAGCGGGAGTAACCCCGCTCCCTTTTTACCTATCATCCCAGTAAGGAGAGCCAAATTGGCGATAGCCTGAACGGTTTCCACACCATGAAGCTGATGGGTGACGCCCATTGCCCATGCGAATATCGTATGCTCGGATTTTGTTATCAGGTCGCAAAAGTTTTTGAGTTCTTCATAAGAGATACCTGATTTTTCAAGAAGAGCAGTGAGGTTATCCGATTCCAAATCGGTTTTGAATTCATCCTGGTTTTCGCAGCTCTTATTGAGGAAATCGGAGTCAACAGCTCCCTGCTCCCAGAGAAATATTGCTGCCGCTTTAAAGAAAGCAAGGTCTCCGCCGCAATGAGGCTGAAGGTATAGATCATCAATTTTTGAGCCGAAAAGCATGGAACTCAGATTGCTTGGTACTTTAAATTTCTGCAATCCTAATTCTTTAAAAGGATTTATGACAATAACTTTCCCACCCCTATTTTTTAAATTAACCAGGTGAGTCATAAACCGCGGATGATTGCTCGAAGGGTTTGCGCCAATCAGAACCACCAGGTCAGAACGACCTAAATCGTCTAAATTGATGCTGCTGGTTCCGCTTCCAAGACTTTGTCCGAGCCCCACTCCTGATGCCTGATGGCAATAATATGAGCAATTATTTACGTTATTCGTTCCCCATTGACGGGCGATAAGCTGAATAAGAAAACCTGCCTCAATAGATGACCTGCCGGAAGTGTAAAAGAAACTTCTATCAGGTGACGAAGAACGCCAATTGTCCACAAGCAGCTTGAGAGCATTTTTCCAATCAAGCTGCTTAAAATGTGAGTCACCGTCGGAAAGGTAGAGTGGTTTATGAAGCCTTCCCAGCGATTCAAGTTCTCTGCCGCTCATTTTGCGTAAATCGTTTATAGAATTATCCACGAAAACTTTCGGGTCGATTGCGGGCATCATATCCTGCGCTTGCGCCTGCATAGATTTTTTACAAACCTGAAAATAATTTCCCGATTCGTCAATCATTCCGCCTGAATGACCGCCCATTCCGAGGGCACACGCTTTGCAGGTGTTGGGATTCCGTAACGCTCTATAAAGTTTCAGAATTCCGCCGGCTCTTTTAGCCATCCGGAAGGAATAGGTTATGTTGCGCCATCCACCTGCATATTTGAGTTTTATAGCCATATTATTGCAGTTATCTGATAAATAATTATGATTCAGAAGTTACGCCACTAAACAGAAATCCGCAATCCTCAATGACTTCTATAATTTGTATGTAATATTACTTCAACTAAATAAATTAGCAGGTAAGATTGAACTGAATATGAAAAGATAAGGTAATTGAGGATGAGATGAAAACGAGAAAAGAATTAGTTGAGGAGATCAGCGAGCTTAGACAGAAGAATTGGGATTTAGAGGAAACCGCATTAAAATATCAAGCTTCCAAAACGGCATTAAAGGATAATCATGAAAGATTTAGATCGGTAGTGGAAACTGCCCCGAATGCAATAATTACTGCTGATTCTCAGGGCATAATTATATCCTGGAATAGCGCGGCGAATAAAATATTTGGCTACACAATTGAAGAAAGTGTAGGACAGCCACTCACATTTATAATTCCCGAGAGATTCCATGAAGTCCATTTAAAAAGTAGGAAAAAAATATTGAGCGGGAAGAATAGAATTGATGGAATTATAGAGGTAATTGGACTGAGGAAAGATGGAATCGAAATTCCCATTGAGCTTTCATTGGCAAAATGGAAACTCCACGATCAAATATATTTTACAGAAATCATACATGATATAACGGAGCGGAGAAATAAAGATAAAGAGATAGAAGAAAAGCATTGGGAAATTCTTGATATAAATTCACAATTGAAAAAAGCGTTTGAGCAGGAAGGGGTTCTCAGGGATCAGCTCGTCAATGCTGAACGATATGCTTCTATGGGCGAAATGGCAGCAAAAATATCACATGAGATCAATAATCCGTTAACTGTCATTATGGGTCAGGCTCAGGTGCAATTGACAAAAAAAATAAATGGTGAAATTGAAGAATCACTGACCCTGATAGTAGAAAAAGCAAAAGAGGTGGCGAGACTGACGAGAAATTATATGGCTTTGGGGAAACCGATAGATTCTAAAATGGAAAGTTTGAATCTTGGTAATATATTAAGTAACACGTTCAAATCTTTTGAAGGATTAGGACAGCTTAAAAATATCAGAATAAAGAAAGAATTTTCGGACGGTGATTATGAGATATTTGGAGATGCAGGGAAGCTTGAGCAGGTTTTTAGAAATTTAATAATAAACGCGACTCATGCCCTTGAGGGTAAAGCAAATGCCACGCTTACTATAGGAACTCGTCTTTCAGAACATAATATAGGGGTAGAGGGATACGTCTCAGACAATGGAGTGGGGATCAAGCAGGAAAATCTTGATAAAATATTCGATCATTATTACACAACCAAAAAAAGCAGCATTGGAACAGGGTTGGGATTAGTTATCAGCAAAGAAATCGTGGAACGGATGCATGGCGGAAAAATAAATGTAAAGTCAAATTATAATAAGGGAACAGAATTTAGTGTTTTAATTCCCTTCGAACCACATTCAAAAACAAAACATAAAATTCTCATTGTTGATGATGAAAAATATATAACCAATTTATATTCTGAATACCTTACCGCGAAAGGTTTTCTGACACGAGTAACTAATAATAGTAAAGACGCTGTTAAGATTTATAAATCATTTAAGCCGAACCTGGTTCTCTGTGATGTGGATATGCCGGGTCTGACGGGATTTGATATTTTAAAGGATATTGAGAAGATAAATCTGAATCAGCCATTTATAATGGTTACCGGAACTTTTTTAACACATGAGCATATGTCAATGTTGAAGAGTAAAAAGATAACGCAAATAATAAAACCTGCCGATCTTGAAAAAGAATTACTCAAAACAATTGAAGAGAAGTTATCTAAAGCTGAATCAACAGCTGATCAGCAACAGAAAAATCATAAAAACGCTTTAATTCCGGAAGCAGTTTAGCAATTATCATATCTAATTAAGTAAAACCATACCAAATAGTTCATATTACACTTCCAAAAGTGTAAAATTGGCTTAAAACCGCTCAAGGTAGGGCGGATTCTTCCTTCCAATCGATGTGATTCGCATCACATCGAAAACCTCTGTAGCTATTATGTGACGCACATCACAGATGTGTTGGATGTCATTTGTTAATATATGAAATTGAATTATTATGGAGTAATGCAGCTTGAACGGAATTGAAAAGAAAATGAACGGAAAAACAGCAAGGAATAAACAAATCATCGGAGGCAAAACGATGAAAATATTAATGCGTTTAATTACAATGACTGCACTATTATTTATGGCAGTCAATAACACGTTGGCACAGGTTAATCCCGTGGTTTCTATGCAGGGATTCCTGACCGATGCAGCAGGGAATGCGCTTCCTGATGGAGAATATGAGATACTCTTCCGCATCTACGATGATGCCGCTGCCGGAACAAAATTATGGGAGGAGAGTCATAATGTGGTCTTGGATCACGGACTTTATGATGCCTTCCTCGGCTCATCACAGCCCCTGAACATTCAGCTAAACCGGGATTTATGGTTAAGCGTTGAGGTGAACGATGTTCTACAGCCAAGGCTGCGTATCGGATATTCTTTCTTCTCTCTGAAATCGCTAAAGAGCGATTCATCAACACATGCGCTCAACAGTGATTTTCTTGGTGGAAGACCTGCATCATTTTATGAACCGGTAACAACGTTTAGTTTTGAATCGCTATCAGGCACTGCCTCCGATGCCCAGATTCCGGATGATATAACGATAAACAGCGCAGGGAACGCTGATTCACTTGGAGGAGCGGCAGCGCAATCATATGCTCTAAAGAGTGAATTAGATTTTGTTCCACAGCCGGATTACGCATTCAATCTCCCCACAGTTCAAGGTGGAAACGGTATGGTCATGACAAATGACGGAGCCGGAAACCTCAGCTGGGTGACTCCTTCAGAAGGCGGCGGAGAAGTAGTGGACGGAGCATTCTCCACAACAGCAAATGTAACATCAAACATACCCGGAAACTTGGCGGTTGATGATTTCGTATTCGGCTCAACTCAGTTGGATGACGACGGTATAGGTGTACACGAAAGAAGAATGTTTTTTGACAAGAGCAAAGGCGCTTTCAGGGCAGGCTTCTCAAACTTGGGTAACTGGAATGATGTCAATATAGGTGAGTTCTCAGCGGCATTCGGGCGGGATACCAAGGCGAGCGGAAACTGGTCAACAGCGTTCGGTAGAGACACCGAGGCGAGTGGAAACTGGTCTGTCGCAATGGGAAATAACCTCATAGCCGATGGAAACAACAGTATCGCTTTCGGCTCAGCTGCTTCCACGAATGATAAAAACGGCGCGATAGTATTTGGAGATGCTTCAACGACAACGTATGTCACTGCTGACAAAGACAATCAGTTCAAGGTGCGCGCTGCCGGTGGAGTTACTTTCCTGACAAATTCACAAATGACGACCGGCGTATCGCTCGTTTCGGGTGGCGGAGCGTGGCTGACGCTTTCTGACAGTACTATGAAACGAAATATAAAGGAAGTAAACACAAAACAGATTCTGAATAAGGTTATGGAACTACCGATAAAACGTTGGAACTATAAATCTCAGGGAGAGGAAATAGAACATATAGGCCCTATGGCGCAGGATTTCTATTCTATTTTCAATGTAGGGGATAACAACGTTACTATCTCCACAATTGATCCTTCGGGAATTGCGCTGGCCGCTATTCAGGAACTCTATAAGAGCACGAAGGAATTGAAAGGGAAAACAGACGAAATTTCCGAGTTAAGGATGGAATTACGAGAGTTACGCGAAATTATAAACGGCATCGTATCGGAAATCGTAAGATAAAATAACGGATTCCTTAAACAATAAACGAAATAGTATGAAACTGATAGATATAATAGAAGATTCTTCGGTAGAATGAGAACGGCCATAATGTGCGTTCTTACTCTGATAGTTATGTCGCACAGTTCAGCTGTTTCGTTAAAGGCAGCCGATAAAGACAGAATAAAAAATAAGGTAATTAAAGGCGCTGAAAAGTTAGCAGACTCGATAAATCATAGAGGCGTAATCGGGCAACCGATCATCGGAAAGCATAGCGGCGGTTCGGTAATAGGATTCGCAGGTATTATCTATGCGATACCTCAGCCTCCGAGAGTTGAAAGCGCACCGATTACGATTACCATAGAGGACTCACTCTATGAGTATCAGATTCTCGCCTCTGACGCAAATGGCGATAAGATACTATTCACGGTATTGGATGCTCCGTCAGGACTGAATGTCAACGCAGACGGATTAGTTTCGTGGACACCATCACAGGAAAATGTGGGTGTGAACGATATTCAGATAGCCGTTTATGATGACCGTTCAGACAGTACGATACACAGGTGGATTTTAGAAGTAAGCAATCAAAATGATGCTCCCACATTAACGTTGCCTGATACTCTCGTTGTTTTCGATGAAGACAGCTCGGTTACTCTGTCACTCGCTCCGTTCATGTCTGATTTTGAAAGTGCGGTCGCGGATCTGATACTGACGGTAGATTCTACTTTACTTATACTGATCGATAATGAGACGAAGTCGGTTACGATTTCCGGTCTGCCTGACAGCAGCGGTCTGTTCAGAGTTGAGTTTACTCTTACTGATCAGGAAAACTTGAGCTCGAGGGATACAACGATTATAATTATATCTCCGGTAAATGATGCTCCTGTTTTGGCGGGAATACCTGATATAGTGTTCGACGAAGACGATTCTTTAGTGATACATTTCGAAGATTGGCTCGATTTCGTTAATGACGAAGATAACGCCGATTCCACGCTGATTTGGTCAATCAGCACAACTGACAGCGATTCAATATCTGTACTTGTCCGGGGTGACAGTGTTCTGTTTAATGCGCCGGAAAACTGGTTCGCATTTAATCGCGACACGATAACGGTCACTGTTCGTGATTTGACACTCGAGAGTTCAATACGAGTAGCGGTGCATGTTCTTCCGGTGAACGATGCTCCATCGCTTAGCGGTCTTCCCGACACACTTATATTCGTATTTGATTCCACACTTGTTATTGATATCAGTAATCTTGAGATAGATATTGATGATCCGGATTCCCTGTTGGAATGGCACGCCGAGTTCAAGAATCACAGTGACAGCTTACTGTTCTTCAATATTCTCGGAGACAGCATTATAGAGATAACCAGCGGATTTGAGGGAATTGGCGAAGATACGTTGATACTGACGGTAACGGATACAAGCGGAGCAAGCGACAGCGCGATGATATTTATTCAGGTTGTCCTGTCAGTGGGAGTAGATGACGGGTTCGATGCATTACCGGAAAAATTTGAACTGTTCCAGAATTATCCGAATCCGTTCAATCCGACTACGACCATAATGTACGCTCTGCCGGTTAGAAGCGATGTAACCCTGCGGATATACAATCTGATGGGTCAGGAAATATTGAAAATAACGCACGATGAAATGAGCGCCGGGTATCACGAGGAAAGATGGAACGGACTCAATCAGAGCGGCAGAAAAGTAGCCAGCGGAATTTATATATTCAGGCTCAATGCGGGTGATTTCATAGAAACGAAGAAGATGCTGTTGCTGAAATAATTTGATGAATTCTTATATATCATTAATAATTTTGTAAGCAAAACTACGGTCATTTAAGACTATTCCGACATAATTTTTCATATGAAAAAGAAACAAATCAGAATTACGCATAAGCCCTCAGGCACTGTCATAGCAGAGGGTCCGCTGGGATGGGGGATTACTCCATTTGAAGGGAATTACTACATTCGTAAAAAATATCTAAAGACCAAAAATATGAAACCGAACTTTATTCCCGGTTTGTGTTCCTACAAATTTCTATACGTTTGGATGGACCTGAAATTGGCAAAGGATAAAGTGGTTAAAAATCTCGGATGGCTTTACTGGTTCCCCAATCCACTTTTCCCATTTATATGGTATCGGGTGGGGATATCCGGCTATCATCCCGATCTTGTTATAGAGAAATATTAGCCGGATAAATAAAGTTCAGCAAATTCTCGCTTAGTCTTTCGCAATTATTTTAGTTGCTCGGAATTCTTATAACCATTAATATTCACACCATTGTTTCACTTAATATTCGGTGATCGTTTTAAATGATAACTATTGATGACATTAAATCGGCTCGTCCCAATGTTTACAAGCATCTGAATCCTACTCCATTATATCATTATTCAGGATTAAGCGAATTAGTAGGCGCGGAAGTATGGGTTAAGCATGAAAACCATCAGCCCGTGGGCGCATTTAAAGTACGAGGCGGTCTCAATTTGGTCGCTAACCTTTCAGAGGATGAAAAGAAGGCAGGATTATACACTGCTTCCAGCGGTAATCATGGTCAGAGCATCGCCTACGCATCGAGAGCTTACGGGACAAAAGCAACAATCGCTGTGCCGGAAGGGGCTAATCCGGAGAAGATCGCCCTTATGAAAGGAATGGGAGCGGAGGTACTGACACACGGTGCGGACTTCGACAGCGCGCGTGAATGGATAATGGGAATCGCCGAAGAAAAAGGCGGAATATTTGTCAGTCCGACAGACGAAAAATTGATTTGCGGTGTGGGCACTTATGCTTTAGAAATATTTGATGAACTACCGGAAGTTGATTACATCATAGTGCCGGTAGGCGCCGGAAGCGGCGCATGCGGGACGTCAATTGTAGCACATTCTTTGAATCCGACTGTCAAGGTTATTGGAGTACAATCAAAATTGGCGCCTACGATGCAGATGAGCTGGAAATCGGGTGAGCAACTTTCCGGCGAAATGAACACGTCTGTTGAGGGAATAGCCACGAGAGTTTCTTTTGAGAACACACAGCAGATTATGAGAAAATATTTATCTGATTTTCTTTTGGTCTCCGATGAATCCATTTATGACGCATTGAGATTAATGATTCAGCATACGCATAACATGCCGGAAGGAGCGGGAGCAGCTCCGCTTGCGGCGGCTCTGACGATGAAAGAAAGGTTAGAGGGCAAGAAAGTAGTATTGATTATGAGCGGAGGAAATATCTCTCTGCAGCGACTTAAATCTGTATTGGGTGATTGAAAGCAATTAATGCGGGGCAATTTAAACGCCAAAAATAGCGGTCGCTGGGTTCTCTTAGCCACCATACTCGGTTCAAGTCTCACGTTCATTGACGGCACGGTAGTAAATGTAGCGCTTCCGGTATTGCAAGAGAAACTTGATGCAAACGTAACTGACGTCCAGTGGGTGATCGAAGGCTACGCATTGATGCTGGCTTCGCTAATCTTAGTTGGCGGCTCTCTCGGTGATAAATTCGGTAGAAAGAAATTGTTTACCATAGGAGTGATAATTTTCACTATAGCCTCCGCATGGTGCGGATTCTCCCGTAATATAGACGAATTGATTCTTGCCCGACTGTTTCAAGGGCTCGGAGGAGCGATTCTAATTCCGGGGAGTCTGGCAATTCTGAGTTCTAATTTTAATGAGGGTGAAAGAGGAAAAGCGATAGGAACGTGGTCGGGTTTTTCTGCGATTACCGCCGCGCTTGGCCCATTATTGGGTGGATGGTTAATTGATAATTTTTCCTGGCGGTGGATATTTTTCATCAATTTGCCTATTGCCGTTATAGTACTTTTGATAACGTTTTTTAAAGTTGAGGAAAGCAAAGATAACGAAAACGACCAAAAACTTGACCTTATAGGCTCCTTTCTGGTTACCGTAGGTCTTGGTTTATTGGTCTATGGTCTTATTGAATCATCAGAATTAGGACTAAATAATATTTTGGTAATGGGTCTGGTAGCGGGAGGGATGCTGATATTGCTTCTCTTCCTGTTTGTTGAATCAAGGCTAAAATCACCTATGTTGCCGTTAAGCCTTTTCAAATCAAGAACATTTTCGGGATCAAATATCTTGACATTTTTTATCTATTCGGCGTTAAGCGGCGCATTATTCTTTTTCCCCTTTAATCTCATACAAGTTCAGGGCTATACGGCGACAGAAGCGGGAGCTGCTCTGCTACCGTTGATTATTAGTATATCACTCCTTTCACGCTGGTCGGGCGGGTTAATGGATAAATATGGAGCGAAATTGCCATTGGTTTTCGGTTCATTAGTTGTTGCGGCAGGATATTTTATGTTAATAATTCCCGATGTGGGAGGAAGTTACTGGACAACATTTTTCCCGGGTATCCTTCTGCTTGGAATTGGTATGGGTATCACTGTGGCGCCTCTTACTACTACGGTAATGAGTTCGGTAGACGAGAGTCGTTCGGGGCTTGCATCGGGCGTAAATAACGCAATTGCCCGAACAGCGGGATTAATCGCAATAGCAGTAGTCGGGATAGTGGTGATGAACACTTTCAGCTATGATCTTGATAAAAATTTAGAATCCATATCATTGACAGATAAGGAAATTTCTCAATTGGAATCTGATAAAATAAATCTTGCGGCAATGGAAATCCCGGAAAGCGTAGATGCAACTACAGCCTCGTTTATCAAGGATGCAATATCGGATTCTTTCATATCGGCGTTTCAGGTTGCAATGCTTATATCGGTAATTTTAGCGTTGGCAGGTTCCGCCACAGCTTATTTCAGTATGAGCGCTAAATCTAAATTATCCGATTGATTTCTGTGGAGTAAAAATCAAAGAGAAAATGTCTGTCCGGATGCGATGGAAATGACTACGTTTTTAAAAGATATACGGTTCCTTTCGAGCGGAACGGCAAAATCGACTCTTGTTATCCGAGCGGATGCGCTCTTACTGAGCTCCCATCGGAAACCAAATCCCGCACTGTAATTTAAATCGGAAATCTGAAAATTTTCATTTTCTCTCCACGTGTTTCCGGCGTCGATAAATATGACGCCTCCTAATGAAAGAGTCAGAAATTTCAAGTCGGAAAATATTCTGTCTTCAATATTAATTAAAAATACCTTTTCTCCCGAGAGAGAGTCCGAAGAAGTAAAGCCTCTTAATCCCCTTATGTCGTTAAGCCTATAGAAATCGGTACGTTCATCGAGGTTGCTTCTTGAGCCTGTGAATGCGTGTAATGCAAGTGTGTGCTTTGAAAATATTTTCGAAAAAACTTTTAAATCGAATTCCCAAATAGTATTGATATTTGTGTTGTTCTCCAAAGTGGTAGTATAGAGCAATTTTTGAAAAATCCACGTTTTTGAGCCGGATGGAAAAGCCAATGTCTGATCGGCGGTATAACGCCAGAAATCTCTATCGCCCTGAAAAATGGCGCCTGCTTTTGCAGCTCCAAATCCTAAAGACGCTCCAAGCGCAATATCCTCAACTCGTTCCATTTTATTTAATTTTGTTGTCTTTGCGAATCTAAATGACCGGAATCTGACGAATCCCGCAATTTCTCTTAGTTTCTGTTGAGAAATATCCGTTTCGGAATCTTCCACAAATAATGAAAGAGTCGAGATAGTTTTTATGAATCTCCTACCAATAACACGCGAGAAAGAATATCGTTGTGATTTAGATTTTTCCAAAAATTCTTCCGCAGTATCTTTTTTTATTGTCAGATAAGAATTATTCAGCTGAACAACGTAACTCCATTTAGTATCCAGAGAGTATAGGGGTCTATCAAGCGTAAACAGGTATTGAAATTCTCTTGCAGGCCCCTTGCGGGCGAAAGTGCCGAATTCCCAGCGGGTTCCACGAATTCTGTTGAAGAGGTGGCTTAATTTCCAGGAATTTCCATCTACATTCTGATTCCAACCGAGGCTAAGCGGTGAGCCTGTTCCGAGAAGGCTTTGTTCCTGAAGAAGCAGCCCAAAAATATTTTCGTCATTTATGCGCGAAATCTCTACTCCTACCACAGTCGTCCATAAATCTCTTGTATAAACAGTAATGTCCACACCGCCATCCGGATTGGGTTCACTGACAATTTTAACGCTGCCGATGTAATTTTGTTTGCGAAGGTTTCGTTCGGTCTCTCTGAAAAGATCAAGGTCAACCGAGTCACCTACCTTGAACAGCAGCTCTTGCTCGATGATATTTTTCCGCGTTATAACGTGTAATCTGTTCAAGTATGAAAATTTGATTCCAAATATTTTTTCTTCATCTGTAAACACGTTAAATCTGACAAGATTTATACTCCTGATAATCGGAGTTTCGTTTTTGGAACCTTCTTCACCTCTGACCTCTCCGGAATAAATAATTATCAGTAAGAAAATGAACGCAAATTTGGACACGAACCGATTGGTTATCGGGAAAGTGCGGAGAAAATTAAGAATGGTCTTATTTGGAATAATAAATTTCATTAGCGGTAAAGATAAAGTCAGGCACAGCTCAATGCAATAAGAGAGGAAATTAGCGGAGAAATATTTTATATTTATCAGAAGGCGCAATGAGCGATGAAAAACGATTCATTTAAAGATTTTGTTATGGAACAACTGAGCGGTTTAGCTGGTCTGCGATGCAGAGGAATGTTCGGCGGATACGGAATGTACGAAGGAAGTAAGTTTTTCGGAATTATCTCAAAAGGAAGACTTTACTTCAAAACTGACAAAAATAGTAGAAATGCTTATATTGAACAGGGAATGAGACCGTTCAAGCCAAACGAAAAGCAGACTCTTAAAAACTATTATGAAGTGCCTGCCGATGTATTTGAAGACAGGGAAAGAATTCTTGAATTCGCAGCGTTATCCATATCGATAGCGGGGAAATAACGTGCTGATTAGTATAAATATATCAGTCAAGGATCTGAATAATTTAGAGCTTCTTCCTTGACAAATCGGTTGATATTGTTTAGTTTTTTTTCTACCTAAAACTCTTGAGCGTGAATTATCTATAAGAAATTTATTATTTAATGGAGACTTGAAAATGGTGACAAAAACCGATACAGCATCTGCTGTTCTTGATAACGAAGAAAATAAATCTACATCTGTACCTGTAGTAAAAAACTATATAAACGGTTCATTTGTTGAATCGAGTTCTAAAAATATAATTGATATTACAGACCCGTCAAACGGTATGACTATAGCAAAGCTGCCACTCTCTACCAGAGAAGAGTTTGATGAGGCCGTTAAAGCTGCCAAAGACGCTTTTCCCGGTTGGCGCGAGACTCCGCCGTTAGAGAGAGCGCGGTATTTTTTTAAGCTAAAGACAATAATGGAAGACAGGTTCGACGATATAGCCCGAGTGTTGACTATAGAACACGGAAAAACATTCGATGAAGCGCGTGGCTCCGTTCGGCGAGCGATAGAAAACGTTGAAGTCGCAGCCGGTATCCCGTCTCTTATGCAGGGATATTCGCTTGAAGATGTGGCCGTAGGGATTGATACAACGGTATATCGGCAGCCCATAGGAGTATTCGCCGCCATCACGCCGTTCAATTTCCCCGCAATGGTGCCGTTATGGTTTTTCCCGTATGCTTTGGCAACAGGCAATACTTTTATACTGAAACCGTCCGAGCAGGTACCTCTCACATCTAATCTAATATTTGAATTGATAGAAGAGATCGGATTACCGCCGGGAGTTTTAAATCTTGTTCACGGCGATAAAGTGGTTGTGGACGCTATCTGCACACATCCCGACATTGCCGGAGTATCCTTTGTAGGCTCGTCACCGGTAGCTAAGCATGTTTATTCTTTAGCGAGTCAAAACGGTAAACGGGTACAGGCATTAGGTGGAGCGAAAAACTTTGTGGTGGTGACGGATGATGCGGACATAGATGTCGCTGTTGATGCAATTGTCGCTTCCTGTTTCGGATGTGCGGGAGAGAGATGTCTGGCGGCGAGTATGTTATTGGGAGACGAAAGAATCTATGATGAGCTCAGAGATAAAATTGTAGAAAAAACTTCCAAAATTAAATTGGGAAGCGGACTTGATAAGGGCGTGACTATGGGACCTGTAATATCTGCTGCGCATCGGGAAAGAGTACTCTCATATATCGAAAAAGGGCTGGAAGAAGGCGCGGAGATGCTGCTGGACGGCAGAGACGCCACAGTGGAAGGAAAAGAAGGCGGATACTTTCTGGGACCGACGATATTTGATAATGTTGACGCCTCAATGACTATCGCCAGGGAGGAGATATTCGGACCCGTACTCGCCATGAGAAAGGTAAGCAGTCTTGATGATGCCATAGAACAGATATCCCTGCATCCTCTGGCGAATACTATTTCCATATTCACTACATCAGGCGCCAACGCACGTAAGTTCAGATATAAAGTGGATGCGAGTATGATAGGAGTGAATATTGGAGTACCTGCCCCCATGTCGTTCTTCACATTCGGCGGAGCTAAAGGTTCTTTCTTCGGCGATTTGAAGGCGCACGGCAGAGACGGTATTGAATTCTACACCGATAAGAAGGTCGTTATATCACGCTGGTAGGAATATA
>JACZTG010000015.1 GCA_022573815.1 Candidatus Neomarinimicrobiota bacterium | reverse complement strand
ATTACCACGCAAAATATTGAAGATCTTGTGATTACATACTCTCCGATAAATGTTTCTGAGAAAATTGATAGGTTGTTGTTAAATTTTTCAAGATTGTCAAATTTCCCCGGTCATAATATTAAAATAGATGTGGATAACGCTTATCCGCTCGCATATGCGGCCAATAAAAGAGAATATGGATACTACGACAGACATTTACGTGAATCTGACTTTATAAATAAGGATACTCAAAGTGATAGAGTATTATTAACAGTAAAGGGATGGAATAGAGTCCATGAGATGAGTTTGCCTAGAATTAACTCTGAAAAGGTTTTTGTGGCAATGAATTTTGATGAAAAATATGATCAGTTATATGAAGACGGTATCGCACCAGCGATAGAAAGTACAGGGTATAGATCATATAGAATTGACCGCGAACAACATAATGACAAAATTGATGATAAAATTCTTGCTGAGATAAAGGAGAGCAAGTTTATAATCGCCGACTTTTCCGGACAGAAACACGGAGTATATTTTGAAAGTGGATTTGCGTTAGGATTAGATATTCCAGTAATTTGGACATGCAAAAAAGGGGAGACAAAAAAATTACATTTTGATACTCGACAGTATAATCATATTGTCTGGGAAACGATTGAAGATTTAAAAGATCAGCTTGTTAACCGGATTAGATTTTTAATTGGGAAAAATATTTAAATCAACAATAGGAACTTACCGTTGACGGCCATCTAATCCACTAACTCTTGGAGGCAACTCACTTGATGAAATGTTACCTGAATTAACAAATATAATCGATAAGGCACTAGAAGGAGATTCAATAGATAATTTCCACGGAAATATGGGCAGACTCACAGGCAAATCTCTAAAACTAATGAGAGAAGAACTTGGGCTTGATATTTAGTAATGATAATTAAATATTGAGGCAATGAACACGGAGATTGCCTCAATTAAAATTCTAAACCTGAGGTAAATATGGATTCTACAATTATCGCTTCATTTTTGAGCTCATTACTTGTGGGTATATTCGCATTTGTTGGAGTCAAATTACAAACCAAAGCAAATGAAAAAAACATATCAAAACAAGTAGAAGAAGGATTGAAAGCTAATATTGAATTACTTAATAAAGAACATGATATCTATAAGGAAAGAAAAAAATGGGATTTGCAGTTTGAGTTTTATAAAGAACTATATAATCTTATAGTGAAGGCTACCGAGACTAATAATAAAGATGAGGAATTAAACTTACTCCATAAATTAGGTTCTTTACTGCTTAGATCAGCATTATTATTTGAGGATCGTGATATAAATACTACACATCCTTCTCTTCTCTCCTCACCCCTACCCCTCCGAAATTTTTCCTGATTGCAGGAGAGAATCTATTCGCTGTTGCGCGAACTTTCCGAAACTACTTTGCGTTCCTTTTTCACTTATTATCTTCCGATAAAGGATAGCCGATTTTTCATAATCGCCTAATTCTTCGTAGGCGTTACCCGCTTTCCACCAGGCGGACGCGCCCCAGTCGAGTTTTGTCGGTTTCCCCAGATAAGAGACCTTCAGGTATTCCGCTATAGCCCGTGAGTAATCGCCCGTGTTAAAATAGCTCTCTCCCAGCCAGAAGAGAATTTCCGCGGACGATTCGGAGTCGGCATACGGAAGCAGCGCCTCCCAATGTTCCACAGCGCGCTCGTAGTCGCCGATATTCATCAGCAGGCTGCCGATTTTCATCTTCACATTGAATATGTTCTCTGAATATGGATATTTCTCCGAAAACATAACCGCTGTGCTGAGCGCGGGCTCGAGCAGTCCCGCTTCTTCGTAACTTCTTATCAAGCCTGAATACGCTTTCTCCCTCGAATCAGCTGATTCGGGATGATCGATGGTTTTTTTATAATATTCTATAGCGTCGTTATACTGCTGCGCCGACTGAAATATTTTACCGATAGCAAGATAAACTTCGGGAAGCAGGTCGCTTTCCGGATAGTTATCGGCTATCTCGCTTAATCGAATTAAAGCATCCTGTTTTTTATCATCTAATATTTCTAAAAGACCGAGCTCGAATTCGGATGACGCTCCATATCGGCTTTCGGGAAAGTTCTTCGTTATTTCCTTGAAGTGCCGCTTTGCGGCGGCGTTCTTTTTCTTATTCTTGAGATACATCCCTCTTTCATACAGAAGCAGCGCGCGCTCATCATTTGTCGCCGTGTTCAGATGACGGTTTTTAAACCGAGCCTCCACCCGTTCCGCATCGGTTATCTTTCCCTCACGGAAGTAGCAGGTAAGAATTTTCAGAGTGAATTCCTTGTTCTTGGCAGCCGGCAGAAGACTTTTAGCGATTTCATATTCGCTCCGCGCAAGGGGATAATCTTTAGCGTCAAAGTACAGATCCGCTAATTTTGCATGAAAACCTGACGCGACATCAGCTTTCCATTTTTTCTTGATCAGAGATTTCAGCAGCGGCTTAATCTTCTGAGGATCGTTTTCAGACTCATAGATAGATATCAGAGCTTGCGCGGCGATAGCGGAATTATCCCCGCCTCCGCTCCATTGGAGATACCGTCTGTAGAATGACTTCGCCATCCGCGTATCGCCTAACTTTTCCGATGAAGAACCCGCATAATATAATTCCTCTCCCACCACCGGAATATTATAAGGCAGCACCAGATTGGAAAACCATGACCGCTCGCCGCCGCCGGAGATAAAATTCTCCAGCGCAAGTTCGTATTTGCCCGCGTTGTAATAGACCATACCCCGTTTTGAGCTAACGCTGTCAACGTATTCAGAGTAATAATGATTTTCTATAATATCCGAGTACTGCTTCATCGCCTCTGCCTGCTTTCCCGATTCAAACAGAGAATTTCCCATCAGGTATTTCGCTCTCACAATATCCGCTCCCCCCGGATACCGCCTGAGGTAATAAGAGAGGTCCAGTCTTTCCCTCTCTCCCGAATTCTCGCGGGCGCTGATTGTCGCTATCCGCATAGAGGCTTTTTCTGATTCGGGACCCATCGGAAATTCTTTTAGAATCCTCTCAAACGTTTTACGCGCGTTTCTCAAATTGCCGGCAGACATTTGATAATTTCCAATTTTAAAAAGCGCTTTTCCGATAAATTCTGATTTAGGATATCTTTTCAGAAACGACCGCATTGAGCTGAGCTTTTCCGCATCTGTGCCGTCAACCAGCGTTGCCAGAAAATACGCAACGGAAGAAATATTATCATAAAACGGATACTTCTGCGAAAGATCTGTCAATACGAATCGAGCCTGCTGATGATAAAACTTCTCCATTTCCTTATCTTGTTCGATGCTTGCTTTAGCGGCAAGTTTAAGGTTTATATCTCCAAGCATAAACAGAGCCGTGGCCTTAACAGAATCTGAGGCGGCGGATTTTAATATATTTTTCAGCATCCTCTCCGCCCTCTCGAAATCTTTCATCTCTTCGTAATAAATCGAAGCCAGCTCCATCTGAAGACCCTCGCGCGGCTTACCGCTTATCAGGTCACCCATCAGCCCGGCGAGCCGCTCAAAACCAATTTCGCTTTCTTTCCTAATCTGCTCTTCGATGTGCGTTGATAAGACTTCAGCATTTTTCCCGCTGCTGCTTCCCGGAAAGAAAGCCGCTAACCGTTCGAGTTCTTGCAACGATTCTTCGATCAATCCGAGCTCGAAATAGCTTTTTGCCAGACCGAAAGAAGCATCGTCGGACATAGGATTCTTCACGGATTTTTCAGTCACGAGTTTGTAATAGGTGACAGCGGATTCATATTCGCCGAGCTGCTGATATAGCTCTCCTGCGCGGAACGCAAAATATGTCCGTTCATTTCCGGCAGGATTATTTCTCAGATAGCCGACAGAATAGTTCAGCGCCGCTCGAGTGTCTTTTAGCTCCAACGACAAGTCAACCAGCCTTTTCAGTGTTTCTTCGTTCAACTTCATATCATCGGCGGAGCCCTGCCGCAGCACCTTATCATAATAATTCAGCGCCTCTAAAGGCTTTCCCGCTTGTTCGGACGCATAACCGAATCTAAAATCCAATAAAGTCTTTTCATTTTCCGATAACGATCGCACGTCTATTTTCCGATATTCTTTTAAGGCTTCATCATAATTTTCCGAAAGCGTTTTAGCATCGCCCATCCGCAATAACGCCTCATTTTTCAGTTCTCTTCCGGTCAATTCCTCAACGGATTTATATCTTTTATACGCGGAATTATAATTTCTTCCTGATAATTCCAGGTCTCCCAGCAGCAATAAACCCTTCTGAACTTCTTCATCATCTCTTGATAGTTTGGCGAGACGTTGGAGAGTTTTTGCCGCTCCCTTATAATCCGATAATTTAGTTTGTATTCTCCCTTTCGAATGCAATATGAGAGATAGATGTTTTTTCGAATGCGTATGCTTTACTGCGAGCTCAAGCTCACTCAAAGCCTCAACATACCTATCTTTATTTTCATAGACGGTCGCGCGGACGGTCAAGGCGACCAGAGAGTTTTCACTTTCCGGGTTAAGAGTGAGGAGTTCCTGAAGTATTGACAAGGTCAGGTCATCCATCCCCCCTTTCAGATAGTTGAATCCGCTTGCAAGATATGCCGACTCGACAAACTTACTCTTGGGATAATAGGCAGTGAATTTCTTAAACGTAACAGCCGCAGGAATAAAGTCTCCCAGCTGCTCACTTGAGAGAGCGGCACGCTTGAAAGCCTCTTCCGATTCGGGAGTACCGTGATACTCCTCTTCTATCTGAAAATATATTCTCCGGGCGTCACTGAAATTTTCAAGGCTGTAATATGAATTTCCTAATAAACTCAGCGCATTCATTCTAAGCGGGGAATCAGGATAGCTCTCCAAAAACTCGTTCAGCTGGGAAGCGGCAACATCATAGAGTTTATCTTCATACAGTTTGGAAGCGAAAATAAACTTTTCATTATCATCAGTTTGGGAATAAAGAGGCCCGAAATTGAGGAACAGAAGGAGCAAGATAAGAGAACAGTTGAATCGATTCAAATATGCCTCCGCTATGAAATAACCTCTAACTTGGCATAACCGGCGAGTAAATTCTTGGTGCCTACTTCGCCGAAATCCACGACGAGTTTCAGGTCGCCATGATCGGGAGTTACCTCCAAAACCTTCCCTTTGCCGAAAAGTTTATGCGATACTATATTTCCGGCTACAATTTTATATTTTGAATCAGCTGTTCCTTTCTTGGAACGATACGGCTTTCTCGCTCTTGAAACAGAGGCGGCTTTTAATTGATTAATTCTATACTCAGGCTGAACAGTTTCAATATTTTTTTCATCAATTTCAGACAAAAAGGGTGATTCTTTGGACGGAGTGAAATTTCCGTATGTTCGACGAACTGCTGCGCTTGTAAGATAAAGCTTCTCTTTAGCCCGCGTCATTCCTACGTAAAACAGTCTTCGTTCCTCTTCGATATTTTCGCTCTCGCCATTTATATCGGCTTCACGAATAAGGGGAAGAAGTCCGTCTTCGCAGCCTGCAATAAATATTACAGGAAATTCCAATCCTTTTGAAGAGTGAAGAGTCATTAGCTTAACTGCATTCTGCGCCGAATCTAAACTGTCAATATCGGATACGAGCGCTACATTTTCTAAAAAACCGTCAAGATCGGTTCCCGGGTTCTGTTCGCAAAATTCGGAAATGCTGTTAAAGAGTTCCCTGATATTTGCTTCCCGCTGCAGCGATTCTTCCGTGCCTTCCTGTTTCAGCAATTTTCTTATCCCAAGCTCCTCATCTAACACTCTTACAAGTTCCTCAAGGGGAAGTTCCTTTTTTAATTCGGTATATTTTTCGATCAGTTTTCTAAATCCGGTCAAGCTTTTTTTCTGTTTCGTCCCGATTTCTATCTCATCTAAACGTTCTAAAGCCTCCCAGAACAACAGTTTGTTGCTGAGGGCGAACTCCTTGATTTTTCTTAAAGTCACCGCACCTAAGCCACGGGGAGGATAATTAATAACTCTCTTCAAACTTGCCGAATCGTTCGGATTAGAAATCAGCCTGAGATAGCTCAACAGGTCTTTGACTTCTTTACGATCATAGAATTTCACACCGCCGACTATAACGTAGGCAATTCCTTCCAACCGAAGCGCTTCCTCCAAAACCCTGCTTTGAGCGTTAGTTCTGTAAAGTATGGCAAAATCTTTGAAAGTTCTCTTTTCGTTAAAAATTTCTTCCTGTATATACGCCTGAATCTGGGCTGCTTCACTCCTGTCGTCAGAAGTTTTAATAAAGGTCACCACTTTACCCTCAGCGGAATCTGTCCACAGCTTCTTCTTTTTTCTCTTCTTGTTGTTTTTAACAACGCTGGAAGCGGCTCCGAGTATGTGCTTAGTAGAGCGGTAATTCTGTTCTAATTTAAATACTTTGGTATCAGGAAAGTGTTTCTCGAAATTCAATATATTGGAGATGTCGGCGCCTCTCCATCCATAGATTGACTGATCGTCATCTCCGACCACGCACAGGTTTTTATCTTCTCCTGTGAGATAGAGCAGCAGCTCGAATTGCGCCCTGTTCGTGTCCTGAAACTCGTCAACGAGAAGATATTTGTATCTATCTCTGTATTTTGTTTTCAGTTCCTCATTGTTTCTGAATAACTCTAACGGTTTGAGTAACAGATCATCAAAGTCGAGCGCAGACGATCTCTTTAAAATTACATTGTACGCGGAGAGTACTTCTGCGGTTAATTCGTTAAAGTAACCTCCCTTTTCCATCAAGTCTCTCGGAGTCAGCATATTGTTCTTTGAACGGCTGATAGCCGACCTGAATTGCTTTGGTTTATAATCGCCGGACTCGATTCCCAAGTCTTCCATTACCTCTTTGATGACCGAAATCTGGTCCGAGCTGTCATAAATGCTGAAATTACGCGGCATACCCAATAACTCACATTCCTGTCTGAGTAGCCTTGCGCAGGTCGAATGAAACGTGCTTAGCTGCACTTTCGCCGCTTTCGCGCCTAAAATCTTTTTCATCCTTTCACGCATTTCCTCCGCTGCTTTATTCGTGAAAGTTACAGCCAGAATATTTTCAGGACTTACGCCCGCCTCCTTAATAAGGTAGGCAATCCTATGAGTTATAACTCTCGTTTTGCCGCTCCCGGCGCCGGCCAATATCAGTATCGGGCCGTCCACCGTTGTGGCGGCTGCCAATTGTTCCGGATTTAACAGTTCTTGGAGATTTAACCCGCTCACTTTGTGTTCTCCAACTGCTGTCTATCATATTCTTGTCTCAATTTCCGTAATTTTTGTTTCGCTATATTATGTTCTTCCAGCGTATTGGAAAACGTATGATAACCGTCACCTGTTGCTACAAAATAAATAAAGTCAGTTTCTGCCGGCCAGAGAGCCGCTTGTATTGACGGAAAACCGGGATTACCTATCGGTCCGGGCGGAAGTCCGCTGTGCCTGTAAGTATTATAAGGTGATTTGATAAAGAGATCTTTTCTTGACAACCTTCGGGGGCCGTCAGTTAATATATATTGTATAGTCGGATCCGCCTGAAGCCGCATACCGTTGTTAAGTCTGTTATGATATACAGATGATACTATCGGTCTTTCTTCATCCTGAACTACCTCGCCTTCAATAATTGAAGCAAGAGTGATAATTTCTCTTACTGACATAGAAAGTTCTTCTGCTCTCTTTTTTTCCGCCTCACCGAATTTTTCAAAGAAGAGAGTCACCATCCATTGTATCATCGATTTTTCGTTCATACCAAAACTGAAATGATATGTGTCGGGGTACAGATAGCCCTCTAAATGAGGAACATCCATACCAAGACTCCTTATATATGCAGAGTCCGACAGATGGTTTTTAAATAGCGTTTTATTTATATCGAGTTTATCAGCCAGTTCTTCGGCAATCCTTCTGGCGCTCCAGCCCTCTAAAAGAGTCACTACGATAGGCTCCACATCGCCCGAAGTTATCAGATTAAATATTTCATAAAGCCTTGAGCCTGCCTTGAGTTTATATCTACCGGCTTTAATGAGTTTATCAGCGCCAAGCATTCTACCCGCCGTTGTAACTTCTCTTCGAGAATCGGTAACTCCTAAAGATAACAGGCTGTCTGCCACCTGACCCAAACTCGCTCCCATAGGAATTGTCAGGAGGTAATACTCTTCATCATCATTTGGAAGCTGAATACCGGTCATCAGTAAAAAATAAAAAAGAAGTGAAAACAGTATTAAAACGCCGCCAGCGACAATCACTCCAATATTTATTTCAAAAGTTTTCTTCATTATTTAATTTTGCACGTCCGAAAAAAAGACGAACATCAATTTAGAATTATCACCTATCCAAGTCAAATCATTTGTAATCAATTTAATAAGATTTATTTGAATGAATGTAAAAGGCAGAGTTGATTATCTCCGCCTTCTTTACCGTCTATAATTATAAACTTAGGAATCGCTATCGCTCTTTTGCCACCTATGAATAGCATTGGAAAGTTCAATAAACTCCTCTACATCAAGGGATTCAGGACGTCTCCGGAGATCAAATCCATTTTCCGCAAGAAATTCTGTGCACTCGCCAATTTCTTTGAGGCTGTTTCTAAGCATTTTACGCCTTTTGCCGAATGTCTTGCGAACGACTTTTTTAAACAAATCTAAGTCTAATAAATCGTCAGGCAGTCTATTTTTGATTTTGAACATAACCGCCGACGATTCAACTTTCGGCTTAGGATTGAATACGCCGCGTGAAACGTTGAACAGCTTCTTTGGATGAGAAAACAACGCTGCATATACCGAAAGTATTCCATAATTCTTGCTTCCGGCATTACTCAGAATTCTGTCGGCTACCTCCTTCTGCATCGTCACCGTGAGGCTGCTGACAGCGCTGAAATGATCAAAGGTATGAATAAGAATTTGACTCGTAATATTATAAGGGATATTACCGACAATTTTTATTTTTCTTCCCGTTGCAGCGGCGAAACCGGAAATATCAAATTCCAAAAAATCTTTATGAACGATTTTAAAGTTATCATTATCCTCAAAATCCACTTTCAAATTTTCAACTAATCGCTCGTCTATTTCTACCGCTGTCACATTTTTGGCGACACTCAATAACTCCTTTGTAAGGCTCCCCATTCCGGGACCAATCTCAAGCACTACATCATTCTCGCCAATTTCCGAGGCATCTACTATTTTAGCGGCCACATTCCTGTCCATCATAAAGTTTTGACCCAAACGTTTCTTATGACGAAATCCTTGGTTACGAGGCGACATTAATTCGCTCAAACAGGTCTAAACAATTTTTTGTGGTCATATCAGCCAATTCTTCAAAGGAGATTTCTTTCAGCTCGGCGATTTTTTCTGCTACATACCTTACGTAAGACGGCTCATTTCGTTTTCCTCGATGCGGCACGGGCGTCATATAAGGTCCGTCTGTTTCCACTAAAATTCGATCCAACGGCATCCATTTTATTACCTTTTCTATTTCCTTGCTCCCGAAGGTGGCTATCCCCGTAAAGCCGATCTGAAATCCCATCTCAACCAGTTTTTTTGCGAATTCCGGTCCTCCGGTATAGCAGTGAATCACACCCTTAAAATAACCTGCTGACAGCAGGATTTCCTCCATCAATTCATCCGAATCCCTGTTATGGATTATCATCGGCAGATCGAGTTCCTGCGCAAGTTTTATCTGAGCCTTAAAAATTTTCGATTGTGCTTCGAGACTTGAATAATTCTTGTTAAAATCCAACCCTATTTCACCTATTGCGACGACAGTTTTATCTTTAGCCAGTTCTTTCAGTGAAACAATAAATTCGTCTTCGGCATTGTCCGCATTATGCGGATGTACTCCAACCGCGGAATAAACACTGTCATATTCAGTTGCGATTTTAACGCAATTTTTGCTTGATTCAATTGATGTACCGGGAGTAATCATAACATCAACTCCCGAAGCATTAGCATTGAAAATCAGTAGAGGCAAGTCTTCGGAATAAACTTTTGAATCGAGATGTATATGTGAATCAACAAGCAGCAATAGAGCCGTTCTCGGAGTTAGTTTATCGGTGAGCCGTTCGGGACCTCATCTTTGACAGTTAGCAGAACGAGGCCCGACTCTGATTCGGCAGCAAGCAGCATTCCGTCGGATTCGACACCTTTAATTTTTGTCGCTTTAAGGTTAGAAACCACCACGATTTTCTTTCCGATCAGATCTTCCGTGCCGTATTGTTCACCAATACCGGCCACTATCTGCCTCTCTTCTTCGCCTAAGGATATTTTCAGCTTCAGAAGCCTGTCCGTATCGGGTATTTTTTCTGCTTCAATGATTGTGGCAATCTTCAATCCTAAACTCTTCAGTGTTTCAATACTAATTTTATTTTGTTCTTCAGGAACGTCTTTACCGCTCAATTTCAACTCCTCTGCTTCAATTATTTCATCATCGAATTTTGTGAACAGAACAACAGCTTCTCCAAGTTCATCCCCTTCCTTCAAATCAGCTACACCGGCATCACTCCATTTGAATTCTTCCGGAATCTTCAGCATTTGCCGTATTTTATCGGATGTAGTCGGAAGAATCGGCGCAGCCAGCACAGCGAGAGTTTTTACCGCCTGAAGAGAGATATTAATCGTAGTCGCGCACTTTTTAATATCGCTTTTGCGCGTCAGCCATGGTTCATTTTCATTAAAATATTTATTACATTCCTTCGCTAAATCCATCAATTTTCGGAGAGCTTCTTTTACTTTAAATCGGCTATATGCGTCTCCCACCAATATCGCCGACTCTTCTATTCTCTTCAAAAGTTTGCTGTCAATTTCAGTAAGCTCTGATGCGGCAGGCACTTTACCATCAAAATATTTATGGGCAAACGTTATCGTCCGATGAACAAAATTGCCGAATATATCCGCCAATTCATTATTATTCTTTGATTGAAAATCCGACCATGAAAAATCGGCATCTTTCCCTTCGGGCGCGTTGGCAGCCAGGACATACCGGAGTGGGTCAGGCTCAAAATTTTCGAGATATTCATGCAGCCAAACTGCATAATTTTTGCTGGTAGATAATTTTCGTCCCTTGAGGTTCAGAAATTCATTAGCGGGAACGTTGTCCTGAAGAACAAATCCCTCATATCCCATAAGCATAGCGGGAAACATAAGAGCGTGAAAATATATATTATCTTTTCCAATAAAGTGAATCAGGCGGGTATCGTTACTTTTCCAATATTCTTCCCACAAATCCGGTTTTCCCTGTTGTATAGCCCATTCTTTTGTCGCCGAGATATAGCCTAAAACCGCCTCGAACCAAACGTATATTTTCTTTCCCTTTGCGCCATCAAGTGGAACAGGAACTCCCCAATCCAAATCTCTGGTCACCGCTCGTTCTTCAAGTCCTTCTTCCAACCATCCCCTGCAATAATTCAGGACATTTGCTTTCCAATGACTTCGGGAATCAAGAAATTCGGAAAGTTTATCCTGAAATTTATCAAATCGCATATACCAGTGGGTGGTTTTTTTCAACACCGGTGTCTCGCCGCTTAGCTGGCTCACCGGATTTATAAGATCAACCGACTCATACCATTTACCGCATACTTCGCATTGGTCGCCCTTTGCGTCTTCATTTCCGCATTGAGGGCACGTCCCCGTGACGTACCGGTCAGGTAAAAACATCTTTTTATCAGTGTCGAACCACTGTTCCGAATCGCGTTTTACGAGGTAATCCTGCTCTAAAATCTTCAGGAAAAAATCCTGCGCTGTTTCCGTATGTATCGGAGCCGATGTGCGGGAAAAATTATCGAAACTGATACCGAATTTTTCAAAACTATCTTTTATGACCGCATAATAATAATCCACAACTTCCTGAGGGGTCTTTCCTGTTTTTTCCGCTGTAATGGTTATAGGCACACCGTATTCATCAGTACCGCACATGAATATTATGTCTGTCCCGACTAATCGGCTGTATCTGACAAAGATATCCGCAGGGAGATAGGCTCCTGCTATTTGCCCGATGTGAAGCGGTCCGTTGGCGTATGGAAGAGCAGC
Source organism: Candidatus Neomarinimicrobiota bacterium (assembly GCA_022573815.1). NCBI lineage: Bacteria > Pseudomonadati > Fidelibacterota > Fidelibacterota bacterium. The sequence goes on along the minus strand of JACZTG010000015.1, from coordinate 41,631 downwards.
TGTGACTAAAGTTCTTTTGAATTCCCCCATCAGTTCAGTTAACACTCAAATCGCTGAATTTTGTATTGAATTCAGCAAGTTTAAGGGCAGCCCATTCCTGAGTCGGATATCGCACGTAAACAACTTCGCTGAATATATCAATTTTCGCCACCTCTGCTACCCCATCTTTTGTCTTCAACTTTGTACCGACCTTAGGGAAATAATTTAAGGCGTCATTATAAAAATCATGCTCGAATCTCAAGCAGCATTTCAGTCTGCCGCATACACCCGCAAGCCGGGACGGATTTATAGGCAGCGCTTGCTCTTTAGCCATTTGCGTATTTATAGGCTCGAAATCCGACATCCATGAGGAGCAGCAAAGTCTTATGCCGCACACTCCACAGCCGTCGTGACGTTTCGCTTCATCCCGAGGTCCTATCTGCCGTAAGTCTATCCGAGTCTTGTATTTGCTTGCAAGCTCTTTTACCAACTGTCTGAAATCAACTCTCTCTTTGGCGGTAAAATAAAAGGTGAGTTTCTTCCTGTCGATTTGCATTTCCACATCGGTTATCTTCATATCAAGTCCGAGCTTGGAAGCTTTTTCTATTCCAACCTGATACGCTTCCTTCTCTTTTATTTCATTATCAAATAATGCCTGAATATCAGCAGAATTGGCTTTTCTAAGGATTTTTCGCTCTTTTTTTATGCTTTCGCTATCCACGGTCAGATTTCTCTGAGTAATCAGTCCCATATTTTCACCGTTAGCCGTTTCAACGACGGCATAATCCCCGATACCGAATGGCAGATCAAGATAATTTTGATAGAATTCTCTTCGAGAGCCTTTAAATTTTAGTATTACAACATTATCCAACTACTTTATATCCCTCGCCCCCGATTTTTTTACCCTTTAATATATTCCGCGTTTCGAACACCAACGAGGAAAAAATCATCGGAATATAAATATTTCGACCGACCAAATCAATTGCTTTATCAAAGCATTCAGCGACTTTCAGCTCCGTAATCCGTTGAATATCATTGATTTTCTTTTCTAATAGGCAGCTAAGCGCAAGATGAAAAACAGCTGCTATTTTTTCTTTTCCCTCTTTAGCCACAATGGCCATTTTCCTGTTCATTCCGGAAATATCAAGCGCTTTTCCCGATGTTATCACGGTAACAATCTCATTTGCCAGCGACATACGATTCTCAAACTCACCTTCGTCAATAAGTCTAAGCGCACTCCCGATATCCCAATTTACGGATTTCGCATAAGCTGCCGCCTCTTCGCGGGACAGTGTGTCGGAGACCAGAATTTCTTCTACTTCGCTTTTTGCCAATCTTTTAAGCTTAACCTCCTGACATCGCGAACGAATGGTGGATACCATCAGGTCCGGCTTAGACGATGTGAGAAAAATATAAGTATCGTCAGGCGGTTCTTCTAATAACTTCAGGAAAGCGTTAGCTGCTTCGTCATTCATTTTCTCCGCCCGTGAAACCAATATAACCCGCTTACCCTGTTCGGCGCTTTTTAAATAACTGTTATTCTTTAAGTAACGTATGCTATCAATCCGCACGAAATTTGCGCCGGGAATTTCAATTCTGTAATATGGATTTGATGCCTTTTTACTTAATTCCGATTGAATAATTTCAAGGATTTCGTCCTTCAGGCTTGCCGCAGGATTATCTTTGTCTTTTGACCCGCCGGGCAGCGGATATATAAATTGGAAGTTGGGATGTTCAAACGAAGCTATTCGCCTGCAAGCAGAACATTTTCCGCATGCCGTATATTCTTCTTCGGTACAATTCAAAATCTTCGCCATTTCCAAAGCGACGGCTTCTTTACCCGAGCCCGGAACTCCTGAAAGTAATATGGCATGCGCCAACCGGTCTTTTCGCAATGCTTGAGCGAGAAGTTTTAAAGACTTATTCCGGGAAATGTGAGCGTTAATATCCAAAATTATAGCGGTTTCCTTAGCCATAACGCAGGATTCTGCTTTTCGCGGTTATGCCAGATTTCAAAATGCAGAATTACAACGTCTTCTAAACCGGAATCACTCAGCGTGGCGATTTTTTGACCGGCTGCCACTATTTCGTTCGGAATAACATAAATCTCTCCGAGATGAGTGTAAACTGAATAATAGCCGGCTCCGTGGTCAATGATAAGCGTATTTCCGAAACCCCTAATCCATGTAATACTCGTAATTCTTCCTCTGAGAACCGATACAACCTCCGCACCGTCTTTTCCCGCTATGTCTATTCCTGAATTCTGGGTAATAGTCTTCAGCTGCGGATGTCTTCTTCTGCCGAATTTTGCGATTACTCTTCCGACTATCGGCCAGATTAATTTCCCCTTGTGACTCGCGAATTCCGCATCAAATGTGAGCTCTTCGATAGGTACTTTACGTAACCGGGCAAGCTCTATTAACCGCTTTCGTTCATCTTCCAAAGCGGTAATAATTGCTTCCACCTGTTTCGCGGCAATTTCCTTTTCCCGTACAAGTTGCGTCAACGCTCCCTTATCTTTCCGAACTCTTTTCAGCAACTTCCGCCTGTCTTTTCTGTTTTTGGACAGATTTCGCTTTTCATTCTCATTTTCGTCAATAATTTTTTCTCGTTCGCTAATCTCCCTTAATAAAAAATTCTCTTTTTCATTTAAATTTTTAATAGCCGCACCGATTGAAGAATACAATTTCCTGTCATAGTCGTTGATGATTTTCATATATTTCAGCCGATAGAAAAACTGGCTGACACTGGCTGATGTCAATAACAATTCAAAGTCGCTGTAAGTTCCTGTCTTATACATTTTCACGGCACGCTTGGCGAATCTTTTTTTCAGTTTAACAATGTGATTTTTTGATGCATTCACCGCCATTCTCGATTCGGTCACACCTCTGTTTCTGATTTGGATCTCCTGCCCAAGTCTTGCTATCAGACGATTAGTGTAATCGAGCTTCTTCCCGAGATTACCAAGTTGATGCAACACGTTTATTTCGGTGGATTTTTTTTGTCTCAGCTCTTGTTTCAGGTCATTTATCGTAGTTCTCAGATCTTCCAATTCCTCTCCCCTGTCATAGATCTTATCTTCAATATTATTGGATGATTGGGAATACAATGGATCCGCGATTAATAAAGCGTATGCTATAATTAAGACAGAGTAAACTTTTAACATTCTTTTCATCACTGAGATCATTGAAATTAAAGTTAATTTAACAATCGATGATATTCAATTGAATTAAAGATGATTCGTGTCATTCCTATTTCGCTTGACATAAAAATCCCCGCTAACTATTATAATATCTTCATTATTGGAGGTTTAAACAGAATGAATAATGATTCGGTTTGGAGTAACATTTTTAATCTCGGAAAAGGCGAATCCGAGGCAGCCAGTGCGATTCGAAAAGTTCCCATTTTTGAATCACTTTCCAAAAAAGAAATTGCGGCGGTTGAAAAGCTTATTCATAAGCGTCAGTACAGCTTAAACGAAGATATTTTCCGGGAAAAGGACCCCGGCGGCGGTATGTATATCATTATGGACGGTTCGGTTTCTATCATAAAAAATCATGGCGGCGCTACCGAGGAAACGCTCGCAACTCTTGAGGACGGTGATTTTTTCGGGGAAATAGCGCTTCTGGACGAATCGCCGCGCACAGCGACAGCAATCAGCTTAGAGGAATCAAGCATCCTCGGTTTTTATCGAACAGACCTTTATGAACTTGTGGAACGCCGACCGAAGCTTGCTATCAAAATAATTGTTAATCTTGCCAGGGTTGTCAGTGAACGTCTCAGGCATTCGAACGCCAATGCTCAGCAACTTCGTGAGATAGTAGCCTCATTGGAAAATAACAGCGATTCAAGTAAATGATACCACAAGTAGCGGAACAGCAATCAGCTTTAAAATACACTACCCGATTGATTGTCACTTTAGGCAGCATTGCCGCCTTATTTTATTTCCTTCCCCGTTTGGAAGATATTATAATTCTTTTCTTGATTTCTCTCCTGCTTTATTCGCTTCTCGTACCTCTTGTCAATAACTTCGAGAGCAAAGGAATACCCCGAGCATTATCTATAATCATAGTTTTTCTAATAGGATTCCTCGTGGTAGGACTTGTATTTAATTTGATCATACCTCCAATCAGAGCGGAGGCGGAGTCGCTAAGCGCTACCATTGCGACACAGGGACCTGATAAAGTTTTTCAGAACATGAGTGAATTTATAGAATCCCGCTTTCCCATGCTGGACGCAAAAATGATTACGAGCAAACTCGGGAGCTATCTCTCCACATCGCTGCAAAAAGGAATCGGAATTGTGTTCAGTCTTGTTTCTGTTTTTACATCGACGCTGATAGTCCTGTTCATGACGTTCTTCTTTCTAAAAGACCAACGGATTATAAAAAAGAATCTCATCGGGATGGTACCTAACAGGTTCTTCGAGATGTCTCTCGTTATGGTTTACAGGATTGAAAACCAGCTTGGAAGCTATATCAGGGGCGTCCTTCTCGACGGACTTATAGTGGCCATTCTTAGTTCAATCGGATTAGCTATCCTCGGGATTCCCTATTTCTATATAGTAGGAATTATTGCAGGGCTTACCAATATGATACCTTATATGGGGCCGATCATTGGAGCCACTGTGGCAATTATAGTCGCCCTGATGACAAGCCACCCTGCCGGTTTAGCAATCATCCTCTGGATAGCTCTTTTATTTGCTGTTGTTCAGCTGATCGATAATATATTCATTACACCGATCGTTGTTTCCAATGCCGTCAACCTTCATCCGCTTGTAGTAATGATAGCTGTCCTCATCGGAGGCAGTTTACTCGGCGTAACCGGATTGATTTTTGCTATTCCACTCACGAGCATCTTCAAGGTAGTTATAGAGGAATTGGTAAAGAGTCTCAAGAGTTACCGAATAGTCTGAATAGTTAAAACTCCGCTATCTCCCAGCTGTGCAGCCTGTTCTCTGCAAAGTAAATATAGTAGTATTGATTTCTGGCGGACTGATATACCCATAGCTCATAATTCGTTGGCCCGTCGGTTACATAGTATTTGTATGAAGGCATTCCCCACAGCCGTAATACTCTCTCTTTATCTACGCCGGCAATTAGCCTGTCGGTAAGATGTCTTTTATTTTGAGCCATTATTTCAGCATGCCGTATTTTTCCCGCGCTGATTTTCTCCTTGGCGATTGCTTCTTCCACGAAAGCGATTTGGAGGTCCGCTTTTTTTCGCATTTCACGGTTATATTTTCCCGCTCGCTCGAACGATTCTTTGGCGTAAATGTAGGAGTTTCTATTGAGCGCCTCTACTCCTTCCAGAAATGCTATCCTCGCTATCTTGCTGTAGGCTATCTCGACTTCCCGGCTCAGAGCCGGATTCATCTCTATAACCCTGATCAGTATCGCCTCCGCAACCCGTACTTTTTCCTCTTCAATTAAGAGTTTGGACTTAGTCAGCAGCATTTCAGATATAGCGATTCCTGCCGCGTCGGACAGACTACTGTCTATAAACTCCGCTCTAAGGAACCATCTCTCCGAATTACTGAAATCCCATTCGGCATGCGCCTTTAATCCCATTTCAAAATAATTTTGCGCAATTTCTTTCTTTCGTGTAGATACCTTTCGGGCTAAATCAAAATCTCTTTGATTCAGCACATCTATTCTGTCGTATAACCGGAGCGCTCCATCGAAATTTTTATCTCTTTGTGAATCAGTCGCTTTATCGTAAAGCTCGGATGGAATGTGCTTGTCCGCTTCGGTAATCTGTCGCCGAGCCCGTTCTGCTCTCGGATGACTTGGGTGGAGCCTCAAAAATTCGGTATATTTACTCCTCGAATCTATAAACCTTCCGCTTTTATATAGCTTTTCAGCATCATCCCCAACTGACTTTCTACCTCCGAATATCATTGCAAGTGTAACAGCAACGCCATAATGTGAAAGATCTAACTCGGTGAATCGAGCAATACCTTCCGGGTCTTCAAGGTCTTTTACCCTTAAATCAGTGAATTTGAATTCAAATCCCAAGCCTACCCGGGACGATTCATGGCTTCTGAGCAACAGCTGCGCCCCGAATCCGATACCAAGCGGATTGGCGGAGCCTTTCAAATACGAAGAACCTTCTCTACTGCGATACATATCAGCGTTGGCGAACCCGTAAGAAATCTGACCGTAAAGAATCATCCGGGTGCCCAATGTATAATTAAATGTCTCGTTAATGTTGAATTCCACCACTCTCGGAGAGAGCGCAGCTGTTCCCTTGAAATCAACAGTCGGTTGAGGAAACGCAGATGAAAGATCACTAAAGCCTAATGACGTTATGTAGCTGATGGAAAACCCGGTGAGCATATCAACCATACTCTGCTTCCAGATATATCTCATAAAATTAAATTTCGCGAAATCGAGCGTATATACAGAAGCCAATCTGGAACCGCTTACTCCAACCGGGTTGGAATAGTTGAAATTCTCCACTCCCACTTTCAAGTCAAACACCGTCAGAGTGAACGGTGTTTGGTAGGTGTGCCGCTTAAACCCGAAAAATTGAGCTTTCGCCGACGAATACGAAATTAATGTAAAAGCAACTAAAGCGAGTAAAATATAGGAAATACGTTGATTCACTGTTTGTTCTTTGACCCTAATTATTCGACCTATCCTTAGTAATATCAGCATTTAACATAAAATATACAACTTTTATCCTGCCGGTCTTGATTTAATCTGCCCAATCGGATAACTTGAACTGACAATTGTGTAGAATAATATTAGGTTCACTATTGAACATTTTATTTGGGATTCTGTTCTGGATCGTGTTGATTGCGGGTGTGGCGGTTACTCCTCTCGGGTTACCCGGCACATTCATTATTGCGGTATCTGTCTTGATTTTTGATGTTCTGACCGATTTCGAGGGCTTTAATTCGGCGTTGATAGTTTTTCTATTCGTTCTCGCAGTCCTGATGGAAATCCTTGAAGCCACGTTATCGGGTTATATGGCAAAGCGGTTCGGCGGTTCAAAGTTGTCTATATTCGGCGCAATTGCAGGCGGATTGATCGGCGCCATTTGGGGAACAATGATTTTTCCGGTAATCGGCACTCTATTAGGAGCCTTTCTCGGCGCGTTCATCGGAGCATTTCTTGGTGAATATTTCCTTTCCCGCGAATTCGACCGTTCGTTGCTTGCAGGCATCGGAGCATTCGTCGGCGCAGTCGGCGGAAAAACGATGAAAACAATAACTGCCCTTGCAATGGTCGTCACAGTAGGGTTTTATTACTTTTAGAATATGAAAAGATTCCTCACAATTTCACTGGCTTATCTTCTCTATTTTAATCTATCAGCGGTAATCGTTAACGGCTCAAAACCCGGACTGTTCACTATCGCTCGATTGCAATACGGCGGGGGTGGTGATTGGTATTCCGACCCAAGCAGCCTTCCGAACTTACTGCGGTTTATTGACGCCAATACAACTTTGAGAACAGATTTTAGAGAGGTAAGAGTCAAGGTGGAGAATGAAAACTTGTTCCGATATCCTGTTCTTTATATGACAGGTCACGGAAACATCAGGTTTACAAAATCCGAATCGGCGAGATTACGGGACTATCTCACCTCCGGCGGATTTCTATTTGCAGATGACAATTACGGTATGGACAGGTCCTTCCGCAGGGAGATAAAGAAAATATTCCCTGACAAAGATTTAGTTGAACTTCCGAAATCTCATGGAATCTTTCGGATACATTACAATTTTCAAAACGGATTACCTAAAATTCATGAGCATGATAATAAACCCGCGCAGGCTTTCGGAATCTTTCACGAAGGAAGACTCGTACTATTCTATAGTTACGAAAGTGACCTTGGAGACGGCTGGGAAGATGCCTCGGTTCACGGTGACTCCGAGGAACGTCGCGACGCAGCTTTAAGAATGGGAACGAATGTTATTATATGGGCATTAACACATTAAGACGATGAACGGAAATAGCGCCATATCACTGAAAATAAGCGAATTTAGAACTGATTTAGCGGGTAACCGTCTGCGTTTATTGACATTAGTTTTTTTAAACCTGCTTTTCATATCAGGTTTTCTCCTCCTCTTCCTTGAGGGCGTATTCTGGTTCGGAAACTTGATCAGATGGACTATTATGACAAGTTTCGTTCTCGGACTACTTTTTTCGATGGCAGTGATATTCAGGATTCTTAAACAGACAAAAGAGGGGAAATTTGCGGGCAGTTCTGATGAAGATATAGCCAGAAAAATCGGAACGGATAATCCGCAAATCAAAGACAACCTTCTGAATGCGTTACAGCTGATGAGCTTGACCGATGAAGACGGATACTCGAAGGAGCTTGTTAACGAATCAATTAACAGAGTTGAGAATTCGCTTTCAGAAGTATACGTGAATAACTCCATAGAGAAAGCCGTTCAGAATAAACTCGCAAGAGCTTTAATGGTTGTATCATTGATTATCGGAATGTTTTTTTGGTTGTCGCCGCAGCGGCTGAGCGAAGCGGCTCTAAGGCTCACATTGCCAAATAAAAGTTTTATTCCGGTACTTCCATTCGAAGTCAGTGTGTTGCCGGGAGATTTGGAGGTTATTAAAGGGGACACTCTTCAATTGGCTGCTACTGCCTCAGGAACACTGATTCCATCTGAAATGTATATCGAAATAGAAGATAAATTCGGCGTTAAATCATATTCGATTAAAGCCGGAGAAAATAATCAGTTCCAATTTGAAATTCCCGCAGTAGCAGAAAGTTTCAGCTACCGATTCTACGCCGAAGACCCTAAAGTGCTTAAGTCTTGGGTGAATTATTCCTCCGATGTGTATAACGTCAATGTGATTAACAGACCCTTTATTCAGCATCTTAGAGTTCGTCTCGATTACCCTGATTACGCAAAAATAGAAACACGGGTTATTGAAGGCAATATAGGTGAAATAACCGCACTTAAAGGTACAAGAGCATCGGTTTCAATTATATCAAGCAAATCGCTCAACTCTGCCGACATTTCGTTTTCAGGGGGAAGCGGAGTATCGCTCAAGATCGAAGGAAGTTCCGCTAAAGGATCGTTTACTATCTCCAATAACTCCGAATTTCATATTGATTTAGAAGATCAAATGGGCATATTCAACTTAAATCCAATTGACTACAGCATTACGGCATTGCGAGACGAAACACCCGTAATTTCACTGCTCGAACAAAGCGAGCAGTTTGACCTTGATGCGTCAATGCAAATCCCTATGGTGCTGCGTATTGACGATGACTTCGGCATAAACGAGGCGGGAATCGCCCTTAGAATCAGGAACGAATTCACCGATTTTTCCGACTCATTGTTCCGGATGATAGATGTTCCATTGCCTGCCGTTTCCGGAAACAGCCTTGAATTTTTCCACCTGATGAATTTATCCGATATTGATTTAGCTCCACGCGATATAGTGGAATATTACGCTTTTGCTTTTGATAACGATGCTGTTACGGGACCAAAGATGGGACGAACACGACTATTTTTTGCCCGATTCCCTTCTCTTGCAGAATTATTCAATCGTATAGACGAAGACAACAATGACATTGAGGAAATCGCCGAAGAAACCGTCCGTGAAGCAAAGGAATTACAGGAAGCGATAAAAGAACTAAGCGATGATCTCAAGAAAAACCCTGAAATTGATTGGGCGAAGCAGCAAAAAATAGAAGAAACTCTGAATAAACAGCTAAATTTAGAAGAGAAACTTTCTTCTATTTCAGAAAAACTCGGTGAAATTATCGATGAAGCGGAAAATAACGATCTCCTCTCCCCGGAGACTTTGGAGATGTATCTCGAACTGCAGAATCTTTTTCAGAATATATCATCACCCGAGCTGTTAGCGGCTATGGAAAAAATGCGGGAAGCGGCGCTCTCCCTCGACCAGAATGATATGGCGCGTGCGATAGAAGACTTCAAAATTTCTCAGGAACGGTTTGCGAGGGAACTTGAGAGAACATTAGAGATTTTCAAGCGTGTGCAAATCGAGCAGAAAATTGACGAGATCATCAAACGGATGGAGAAACTAAGCGAACTACAGGAAAATATTTCTAAGGAGACAGATTCCCTTAAAAATGGCGATGAGAATTCTCTAAAAGAACTCGCTCAGAAAGAAAAGAACGTTTCGGAAGAACTCAGCGAAATCTCCGATGTAATGAAAGAATTAGAAAAACTCAGTGAGGAATTCCCCGAAATACCCACATCAACCATCGCAGAATTGCAAAAAGATATGGAGTCAGGCGAACTATCGGAGCAGCTTGAGAACGCACGGCGGTCAATGTCGGAAGAAAACATTTCCGCTTCGAAAAATGATTCTAAATCCGCAAGCCGTGAAATGAAGAAGATGCTGCAAAAACTTTCCGCACTCGGCGCGGAAATTCGAGCTAAACAGTTAGAAGAGGTTCTGGCAGGATTTCAAAAAATCACCCAAAAAGCGATTCAACTCTCGAAATTTCAAGAAGAGCTCAATTTAGAAAGCAAAAATCTGAAAGGTAACAGTCCGAATCTTGACGAGATCGCAAGCCGTCAGGAATCGTTTCGCCGTGATTTGGTTAATATTGTCGAAGATTTGGTTGAGTTGTCGAATAAGACTTTTGGAATAAGTCCCTCTGTGGCTCGTTCCATTGGCAAAACTTCAGGAGCAATGACCAAGGCAGTCGAGAATCTGAGTCAGCGAAATGTTTCGGGTAGTTCCAAATCGCAAAAGGATGCGCTGGGCGGATTGAATGAAACGATATTATCCCTTCGCGGCGCGATGTCTCAGCTTTCCGCTTCAGGCTCAGGAACAGGCTTCGAGCAGTATATGCAGCAAATGCAGCAGATGGCTAACGCTCAGGGCGGGCTTAACGCTGAAACTCTCAATCTGATGCAGGGTAAAGGGCAGGGACGCGCCGGCATTTCCGGCGCTATGAGAAGACTTGCCGCTCGTCAGGAGCAAATAAGACGCTCTTTGGAGAAAATGAGAAAAGAGATGGCAGGCAAGCATGAAGTTCCCGGAAGACTCGACGGCATTGCAAGCGAAATGGAAGAGATAATCAGAGAGCTTCAGAATCGGAGAGTAACGAGAAAAACAATCCAAAGGCAACAGCGGATTTTATCACGTATGCTTGACTCGCAAAAATCCATGAGAGAAAGAGACAAGAGCAAAAAACGAAAATCAAAATCAGCGGTTGATCTGGCACATCAGGGCCCACTCGGGCTTCCGGAAAACCTGGGTGAACGGGGTGAGTTACTTAACCGTGAACTCATCAATGCGATGCGCGAAGGCTATTCAAGAGATTATCAAGAGCTTATCAGAGGATATTATGATCTGCTTCGCGGCAATCAAGTCGGGCAGGAAAATAAATGATTCTCAGACTGGCGGTCTATTTATTTCTATTAATGAGTTTTTCCTTATCTCTATCAGCTCAGACAGGTAAAACCGATGTTCAGCTGCGGCGGGCGAGAGATCTTCAAAGTGCAGGGAAACTCGATGAAGCTGTGGCAATACTCGAAAATCTCAATAATGATTATCCTTCAAATATTGCTATCTCTAATTTTTTAAAAAATACATATCTCAAATTAGCTGATTATGACAAAGTTCTTTCCCTTCTTAACCGCGGGTTATCGCTTAATCCCGCGAATTGGCGGATAGAAACTGAAATTGTTGATGTATATTTGAAGCTGGATAAACGGGAAAAGGCGATCACTCTTGCGAATCGGCTAATCGCCGCTCGTCCGAATAACTATTCGGTATATAAAACCCTCGCTTTGGTGATGAACAATAACAGACTTTATGATGAAACTGTGAAGATATACAAAAGCGCTCAAAAAAGTTTGAAAAATCCGTCTCAAGTCACACGTGATCTGGCAAATTTCTACAGTTCGCGTTTGAGCTATTCAAACGCCACTGACGAATTCGTGAAGTTTCTTGACGCAGACCCGAATAACTATAATTACGTTCGTCGCCGACTTTCACGGTTTAACACTGACTCTGTCACAGTAAGCATAGTGCTAAGCCGACTTGAATTAGGACTTGATAGGCGACCTGAGAATCAAAATCTTAGGCATTTAGTCGCCGACTATCATTACAGGACTGGAAATTTCAGTCAGGCGTATGAAGAATTTATTCTGCTTGAGGAAAATAATGATTCGGACGGCAGACTTCTTTTGAACTTCATCGAAAATCTAAAAGAGGATAAGCAGTATCTATTAGCCATACTCGCCTCAAGAAAACTAATGGCTCTCCATCCCGCCGGCAAGTATTACCCTAAAGTACATTTTCTTCTTGCAGAGCTCACCGAACTGAGCGAAACAGCTCCACCCTTTTCAGAGATTAATTACTCTCCGCTGTTTCCATTATTCGAAATGCAGAAAATAAACGAGTCACCCGGTGTTCCTAAATCCATTTTGTTGTATGATTCGGTCGCCACTATATACGGGAACAGTCTGATTTCCGCAAAAGCATATTATAATATCGGCAGAATATACTTTGACCGGTTGCAAAACCTTGACGAAGCCGAATCCTCATTTAAAAAATCCATTCAATCCCATGGAGGATTATATATCGTTGAGCCTGCACTGCTTAAATTAGCGGATATTTCCCTTGAGCGGGGCGACCTGATAAAAGCGGAAAATGAATATTTGCAGCTTTCCGAATCCGCGGTATCAAAAGAAATTCGTGCTAATGCGCAATTATCAGTTTCACGGATTGAATATTACAAAGGTGAATTCGACAGCGCGCTATATCATTTAAATGACTTTATCTTCGAATCAAATTTTGAAGATCCTCTTATGAACGACGCTCTCGAACTTAGTATCTTAATTGAATCAAGTAGAAACAGTAAAAATGCAGAATCAGAAAACGCTTTGCTGTTATACGCAAAAGCGGATCTGTTATCTCATCGGCGGCGCAGTTCGGAAGCAAGGCAGGCTTACCTTACGCTGCTGGAGGATTATCCTGATTCGCCTGTTTCAGACAATGCCCTTTTCAAGGCTGCTGAAATGTCCGCTATAATGGGCAGATTCAAGGAATCACTCGGTCAATTTGACAATTTTTTAATTCTGTTTCCCGAATCCGAATTAGCCGATAGAGCTTTATTGGCGGCAGGAGAAGTAAGCGAAAGGGGAATGAAAGATTCCAACGGCGCCATTATGTATTATGAACGGCTTCTCATAGAACACCCCCGAAGTCTTTACGGCAAGATAGCGAGGAATAAAGTCCGAAAATTAACCCAACTCAGGCGCGCAAATTAAAATGAGACTTATTTTTACACTCGCATTCGCTCTGATAAGTTTCTCGAATCTCTCAGCTCAGAAAATACTTATACCGATGAACCTGTCCCAAACCAACCACCTAAAAGCTTACGGAATAACGTTTTGGGCTCTCGAAAGGGGCTTGGAAGTCGAATGGCTTTTGAATTACAGAGGCGGTTCATTTATGTTTGACTATTCGGATAAAATTGCCCGCGAATGCAGAGTCCGTGGAGTCAGCTTCGAAAGACCTTCCGCTAACGATATAATCAATATTTACTCTGATATCGAAGCCAATAATATGGAAGTTATTCTCCTGGAAAAAGCGCCGAAAATAGCAGTATATACTCCTTCGAACGCTCAACCCTGGGATGACGCCGTGACCCTCGCTCTCGCTTATGCTGAGATTGAATACGATAAACTTTGGGACCCGGATGTACTCAGAGGAAGCTTATCGAAATACGATTGGCTTCACCTCCACCACGAAGATTTTACCGGACAATACGGTAAATTTTACGCATCATATCACAATGCGCCATGGTATATACAGCAACAAATTCAATATGAAAAATTGGCATCGGATTTTGGATATTCAAGTGTTTCAGAGGAGAAAAAAGCTGTAGCAAAAACGATTAATGAATACGTAACAGATGGCGGGTTTCTTTTTGCTATGTGTTCAGCCACCGACAGCTATGACATTGCATTGGCTGCCGAAGGAATAGACATCGTCGGCATGCCATTCGATATGAGCCCGGTTGATTCCGACATTAAATTGAATTATGATAAAACATTAGCGTTCAAAGATTTCAAACTTGTTACCGACCCTATGATTTATGAGTTTTCCGACATTGACGCCGTACCGGGAAGCGGCGCCGCTCCGCGTCCCGTTGAAACGGATTATTTTTCGCTCTTTGAATTTTCCGCCAAACATGATCCTGTACCTACAATGTTAACACAAAACCATGTGGGAGTGCTAAAGGGATTTATGGGACAGACCACTTCGTTCCGAAGGTCTCTTATAAAGGATCACGTGGTCATTATGGGAGATGTGGAATCGTCTGACGAAGTAAAATATATTCACGGAAATAGCGGAAAGGGCACATTCACTTTTCTCGGAGGGCACGATCCGGAGGACCCGCGACACTACGTAAACGATCCGCCCACAAATCTTGATCTGCACCGGAATTCACCCGGTTACAGGCTGATATTAAACAATGTTCTCTTTCCCGCAGCACGGAAAAAACCACAAAAAACCTGAGGTTCCAAATGCCGTCACAGTTTTCTATAAATACACGTTCTTCCACAGAGATGGTCAATATTACAAGCCAGGTTCAAAATGAGCTCGGCAAAGCTGAAATAAAAAACGGAATATGCACGGTCTTTGTACCGCATACTACCGCTGGAATAACCATTAACGAAGGGGCAGACCCCGATGTAGCGGACGATTTGATAATGGAAATAAATAAAATCGTTCCGATTCAAGACGGATATAAGCACTTAGAGGGAAATTCGGCTGCCCACCTGAAGACAACATTCTTTGGATCATCCGTTCAGATTCCGGTGGAGGACGGTCGTCTCAGCTTAGGCACGTGGCAGGCGATTTTTCTTTGCGAATTTGACGGCCCACGAAATCGGAGAGTTGTCGTGCAGGTATTAGGAAAATAAAGAGCCAAGTAATCTTATTCGACTTTTGTGACTCTCCACCTGTTCGTACCCCGCTCGGATTCGACAGTAACCTCATCCCCCACGCTTTTACCCAAGATTGCCTTACCCACAGGTGACTTTGTGGAAATTTCCATCATCTCACTTTTAAACATAGGCATAGATACAACTTCCCCTTCAAGAACTACGCCTGAATCCACATTCTCAATTACTACCTTCGAACCGACAAAGACCTGACCTTTCGGACGATCCGCCGGGTCATAAACTTCCGAATTAGCAAGCTTATCTTCCAAATCCTGAATTTTCGTCATAAGCATAGAAAGCCTCTCGCGGGAGGCGTGATATTCTGCGTTTTCGCTTAAATCTCCCTGCGCTCTGGCGCTGGAGATCGCTTTCTGGACAGAAGTTTTTTCAGGTCCTTTCATCTCTTTGAGCTGCGCCATCAGCTCGTCATACTCTTCCTGTTTAAAAAAATATTTGTCGCTCATAAAATCCTCTTATGCTTTAGCCCATCCCAAATTTCGTCCATTTCCTTTAGAGACATCTCTTTCAAATTACGTCCGGATTTGTTAGCCTCTTTTTCAATACCCTTAAACCTGTAATCAAATTTTCTAATGCTTCTACGTAGAGCGTCCTCCGGATTAATATCCAAATATCTGGAAAGATTTACAAGGCTGAATATCAGATCTCCGATTTCTTCCTCCTCACCCTGGCGGTCGGCAGATTCAGTCGCTTTTTTTAGTTCGGTCAATTCCTCATTGACTTTTTCCCACACTCCCGAAATATCTTCCCAATCGAATCCTGTGCTTGCGGCTTTCTCCTGCAATCTGTAAGCCAGCTGTAAAGCGGGTAAGGTTTTTGGCGTACCATCAAGCCGCGATTCCCTTCCCTCAGATTGTTTCATCTCCTCCCAATTATCCTTAATCGCATTTGTACCATTCACATTTTCGTTGTCAAATATATGGGGATGCCGTCTCACTAACTTATCATTAATGCTCTTCAGAATTTCGTGTATATCGAAATTTCCCGCTTCTTCTCCCAATTTAGCGTGGAACGCCACATGCAGAAGCAAATCCCCAAGCTCTTCCTTCAGGCTCGTCATATCACCAGAGTCAATCGCTTCAACTGTTTCGTATGCTTCCTCGACCAAATATTGTCTTAGAGATTCGTGCGTCTGAGCTTTGTCCCATTCGCATCCATTTTCTGCGCGTAATGCTTCCATAATTTCTATCAAGTTAGAAAATTCTGTTTTGTACAATTCTTTTTTCGAGCTGTTTATGGTGTTCTTCCTTCCTTAAAATAAATAAAAGGATGGTTTCGCCGAAATACAATTAATCCCCTTCAGCGCGCATCCTGAACTGAATATATCTCTTTAGACTGAAAATTTCAACATACAACGCAAAATCCCGATAATATTGGAGAACTTGATTGTGACTTCGCTAAATTATATCTTTCTCAATACTGTTTTACTACGGAGATAATATGAATCGAAATATGTACATTTTACTATTCGCATTTTTGCCTATTGCCATCGGATTCATCGCGCAGGTCAATGCCGAACGAAAAGGAATTTATCATCTGATATTCGGCGAAGTTTTTTATAACTCAGCCGCCTACTCGAATTTACGTGAACTTTCTGATAACATAGGTGGAAGAGTATCTGGCACTAAATCCGGTTACGAGGCGGAAAGATGGGCGCTGAATAAGTTCAATTCTTACGGTTTACAAAATCCTCATTTTGAACGGTTTGAAATGCCCGGATGGGAACGAGGTTCTTTAAAAGTTGAAGTCGCCACACCCGATAAAAAACTACTTTCTGCCGCAGCGTTGGCAAATACTCCTTCAAAATCAAAGATTACCGAGATGGTTATTGATGTCGGCTTTGGGCATCCGGATGAATTCGAAAAATTATCCGATGACATAAAAGGAAAGATCGTACTCGCTGAAGTAGGAACCTTACCCGACAAACGCTCGGTACACAGAACTGAAAAGGTTCAACTCGCAATGAAATATGGGGCGGCAGGATTTATTCTGATAACTAATGCTCCGGGCAATTTACCACGCACAGGAACGGTTAAAAGAGGCGGCTATGTTAAAATTCCCGCAGTTGGTGTCTCTGCCGAACACGGTACCTGGCTGAGAAGATATCTAAAGAATCATCCTGATGTGAAAGTAAAAATTGATATGAAGAACAAAACCAAAAAAACTTACGCGAATAATATCATTGCAGAAATTCGCGGTTCGGAGCTACCGGATGAAGTAGTGATAGTCGGCGCTCACCTTGATTCGTGGGATTTAGGTCAGGGAACAATTGATAATGGAGTCGGCTCCGTCACATTGCTTGAAACAGCGCGGGTTCTTTCAAAACTGAAAGCAAAACCAAAACGCACAATCCGCTTTATACTCTTTATGGGAGAAGAATTCGGTCTGTACGGATCTTCAAATTATATCAAGCAACATTCTGCCGAGTTAGGCAATATCGTAATGATGCTCAATATGGATATGATAGGTGATCCGTTCAGCTATAAAGTATATGGTCACGATGAAGCTCTGCCATTTCTAAAAAATCTTGCAGCGGATTTACAGGGGTTTGGTATGGAACCCGATAAAGTTGTATCTAAAGCGGGCTTACACAGCGACCACGAATCGTTTATGTTAGCGGGAGTTCCGGCTATGAGTCTTGCAGCTAATTTACCTGAAAGTATGTGGCGTTATTACCATAGCGCCGGTGATACGTTCGATAAAGCATCCGAGACTTTTTTGAATAATGCAGCCGTTATCGCGGCAACCACTCTGCTTCGTATTGCGGACGAACCGGAAAGGATCGGCAGGCTTTATTCAGACAGCGAAATTAGAGATATGCTTATCAAGCACAAACTTAAAGAACCGCTTTCCATAACCGGTCAGTGGCGATGGAGCGATTAAAGGAATTCCTTACTTACTATTAGGACAAATGTCCGCCCGCCTGGTTGTCTGACAGGCCAGACAGATTGTCGGGCTGGGAACCCGGCGGAAATACCCGGTCACATTTTAGCGCACACGGGGTTTATGAATTGCTACAGTGTTGTTATTAAAAGATTGTTATATGGATGGAAAGTCTAGTCGTCTTTTTCAATTATTTTTTTATTCGTACTGTCAATTTCCACTTCCATTATGCGGTTTGAGTTGACAGTTAACACTTTGAATTTTACGCCGCTGTAACTGATTTCCTGATTTTCGGCGGGAATCTCGCCGAATTGATGGAATAGAAATCCGCCGAGAGAATCATAACCCTCGCCTGTTGGGAATGAGATTCCTATCTCATCTTCCACATCGTCAAGGTCCCATCTCGCATCCGCTTTAAGAGTATTAGCGTTTATCCTTCTGAAAATCGGTTGCTCGTTATCATGTTCGTCCTGTATTTCGCCGACAATTTCTTCGAGTATATCCTCAAGCGTGACAAGACCGGCCAATCCTCCGTATTCGTCAACGACGAGGGCGAATTTTTTCCGTTGTTCCTGAAAATCTCTCAAAAGATCGTCCACCATTTTAGTTTCCGGGACATAATAAGCAGGTCTGAGTTGTTCCGATATTACAAGATTTTTAGGATTCTTTGTTAGAAATTGAATCAGATCCCGGGTATAAAGAACTCCTTCGATATCATCTACACTTTCGCCGTAAACCGGAATACGGGAATAGCGGTTTTGGCGTATTATTTCTATCGCCTCTTCTATTGTGGTATCCTCGTGCATCATTGTAACGTCTGTCCGGGGAACCATTATCTCTCTAACCATTGTTTCACTCAGCTCGATGACAGCGTGAAGCATTTTGTGTTCCTCTTTTTCAAGAGTACCTTGCTCTTCCCCAACGTCCACTAACGTTTTAACTTCTTCTTCACTAAAACTAATCCTACTTTTTTCTATACCGAAGATTCGCATTACAAAATCTGTCAGTCCATATAAAACTCTTGAGATAGGTTGCAGGATAACGTGTACAAAAGAAAGAGGATACGCGAAAAGTTTCGCGATCGCCTCCGAATGTTTAACAGCCGCTAATTTTGGGGAAACCTCCGCAAAAATCAAAACCAGTAATGTTACAATTATGACTTCAACCAATACCGCGGTGTTTCTGTTGATCCCCTTTTCTACAGCAATGTCAAGAGCGATCAGAGTTGAGAGGCTTGCGATTATTACGTTAATAATTGTATTGCCCGTCAGGATGGTTATCAGGAGTTTCCGGGGTTCTTTTAATAGAGCGGACAATCTCTTTTTCCGCTTGCCCCCTTCTGTGGCAAGCTCCTTGATACGTTTATCTTTCAATGAAAAATACGCCGTTTCACTGCTCGAAAAGAATGCTGAAATCAGCATCAACAGCGCCAAACCTGCTATCTTATACCAGAAATAATTGTCCAGCGTGTTACTGCGCCTCCCGATGATCTTCCATAGCCGTAAACTCCCCGATTAGGTTCAGGTAATAGTTTTCTTTGGCCTTCATCTTCGATTTTAATATTGAGGTTGAATCATCATATCCGGCAAGATGTAATGCGCCGTGAATTGCTACCCGAAGTAATTCACTTTTGTGCGTAACTCCATATTCTGCCGAATTTCGTCGAGTTGTATCTATACTAATGTAAATTTCACCCTCAATAGAATCCGGTTCTTCGCCGAGCGGGAAAGTAATAACATCGGTTGTAAAATCATGATTGAGATATTTTTTATTCACTTTCATTATTTCATCATCTGATATGAATAGTACGGATATAGAGCTGATAGTCACTGCTTCACCTGAAAAAACTTCGTTGACCGCTGATTTCACTAAATCAGGTCGGATTCCCGCATCTTCAGCATTCTCTACATTAAGCGTCATGTCCATGAATAGATTCAGTTTCTAAGGTAGTCTTTTCTGAACCCTTTTCCGTGTCTCCGTTTTCGGAAGGTTTTTCCTCATCTTTCTGAGTATCATCAGGATATTCAACCCTTACATGATACATGCCGATCAACATAGGCAATATCGCTTCCTTTATTTTGCCGATTTCAGCGAGTGTCAGTTCACATTCATCTAACTGCCCGTCGTTTAGTCTGCTCTGAATTATTAATTCCACCATATCGGTAATTCTGTTGGAAGTTTTTTCTTTTATAGACCTCGTGGCGGCTTCTATCCCTTCACAAATCATAACTATTCCGGCTTCTTTCGAGACCGGTAGCGGACCGGGATACCTGAAATCCATTTCATTTACTTTGGACTCGTCTCCAGCTAGTTCAGTAGCTTTTTTGTAAAAATATTCCATCCGCATTGTTCCGTGATGAGAGGATATAAATTGTGTTATCACGTCAGGTAATTTATGTTTTTTTGCCAGATCAATCCCATCCCGAACATGGGAAGCAAGTATGAGGGCGCTCAAGTTCGGTCGTAACATCTCATGCCTGTTTTCCGCGCCCATCTGATTTTCCACAAAATATTCCGGTTTGTTCATTTTCCCAATGTCATGATAATATGATCCTACCCTTGCCAACAAAGAATTTGCGCCTATAGCGTCTGCGGCTTCTTCCGCCAGATTACCCGCTAATCCGCTATGATGATAGGTTCCGGGCGCTTTTATAGCTAACTGCTTCAATAGCGGTCTGTTGAGGTCAGATTGCTCTAATAGCGTTAAATCGGTTGTAATTCCAAAAGCTACTTCCAAAAATCCGATAATTCCATATACGATAATCGGCGAAAAAAGTGCGTTAGCAAATGCGTAGCCGTAACTCTCCAATAACACATCCGTACTGCTGAACTTTAATAATTCTACCGCCGTTATCGCAATAATATATGCAGCCGAAACGAACACTACAGATTTGAAAAGCTGGCTTCTCGTCCGCAGCCGGGTAACGGAAAATATTGACGCTGTTCCCGCGAATACCGACACTATTACAAAATCGAGTTTATTGCCGAGAATCACTCCGATGAGAAGCGCAAGTGTCACAGTTCCGATGAAGGCGATGCGGGCATCGACTAAAATAGTAAATACCATTGAAGCGATGACTATTGGAATCAAATATTCTGAAAGACCATATCTATAGATTACCAATGATGAAAAGGCTATATGAGATAAAAATATCAATCCGATAAGCAGTACCAGCCTGTTGTCTTTATAAATTTGAGGACGGTACGCCACAATAAAAGCGCCGAAGAAAAAGAGTATTACCGATACTAAAAGTAATCTTCCGATTTGGGGTAAAAGAGTTACTATTCCTCCCTTTTCTCCTCCCCGTCTTGCTTTCTCAGAAAACATCGATTCGAGTTTCTGCTGAATGGCAGGGGTCACTCTTTCATTCCTGTCAACTATTCGTTCATTTCGCCGGACTATATCGCGACTGATAGGAACTAATGCAATGACATCCCGTTCCCGATTAGTAGTTGTTATTTCGTCATAAATAATATTGGGCTTTATGAATTTCCTTAATATTCGGACACCCGCATCTATTTCTTCACCCGATTCAATCCCCAAGCTTGCCTTCAGTCGAATATCCGCTTGTCCGCCGACATCAAGGTGACTCATGTAATACCCTTTATCACCAACGATTTCCTCGCCTTTTTCCAATACGGCTATCTCTTGTTTTTTAATATCATCCAGTGCCATATCAAGGATACCTTCCCTGAATAAATCCCGCGCTATACGCTCTATATTTGCGCTAAACGCCTCCAAAACATCAACGCCGCCGGTCGGCTGTTTATCAGAGTCCGTCATAAAATTCCAGAGCGGTTTTGATATATCAAAACCGTAATCGTCACCGACTTTTTCAATTAAACCAAACAGTTGGGCTGAATCGGCGTTTAATTGCGCCATAAACACAGAATCGAGACTCGTTCCACGTAACACTTTTGCGACCAGATTCTTGCCGTACTCACTTTTTGAACTTCTTACGTTCCGAAGCATATCAAAAAACTGATTCATCTCCTCCAGCTGAGCCAACATCAAGTCATCTCTTCGCACAAAAAGAGGATAAATCTCCGCAAGAGCTGCCGCCCTATCCTCTTCAAGTTCCTTTTTCATTTTTAAGATAGGAAAATCGAATGGAGCAATTATTTCTTCCGTAGTAATTTGTCCAACATCGTAAGCGTATTCGAGTGATTTTTCCCGGGGGAAAAAGAATAAACTCGATGTTAACAGCACTGCTATAGTGCCCACCCTTACTATTAAATCAATTTTCTTTGAATCTGTTTTTGCCATAGGATATTATTTAGTGAAGTTCTTTTCTTATCTCCCTCGCAATCAGGATTCTTTGGATTTCTGACGTACCCTCTCCTATTTCGCATACCTTCGCATCTCGATAAAACCGTTCCACAGGAAAATCTTTAAGATAGCCATAGCCTCCGTGAATCTGAATTGCTTCACCTGCTGCCCACATTGCTAATTCCGAAGCGTAAAGTTTCGCCATGGCGGAGGCTTTTTTGATGTCCTTCCCTGCGTCGCGTAATCTGGCAGCGTTATAAACCAAATGACGCGCCGCTTCAATTCTCATCGCCATATCCGCTAATTTAAAACTTATCCCCTGAAATTCGAATATCGGCTTTCCGAAGGCGGTGCGTTCATTCGCATACTTCAGCGATAACTCATAGACTCCTTCTGCCAATCCAAGACTCAGCGCCCCGACAGAAATTCTTCCTCCGTCTAAAGTTTGCATAAATTGCTTGAAACCCTCGCCTCTTTTACCAAGCATATTTTCAGCCGGAACCTTTAAGTTTTCAAATGTTAAAGCGCGCGTATCTGATCCTCGCCACCCCATTTTTTTCTCCGGAGGTCCGATAATTAAGCCGGGTGTCCCCTTATCTACAATGAAATTTGTGAGTTCGGGCTTCCCGCTATTTCGATCTGTCACCGTCAACAGCACAAATGTTTCCGCGAATCCCGCGTTGGTAATGAACATTTTCGACCCATTTATCACCCACTGGTCGCCCTCCTGAACAGCTGTTGTTTGCGTTGCTCCTGAATCACTTCCGGCGCTCGCTTCGGTCAGTCCGAAAGAAGCTAATTTCCCTCCTTGCGTAAGTTTAGGAAGATATTTTTTCTTCTGTTCCTCATTTCCGAAATAATAGATGGGACCGACTCCAAGAGAGATATGTGCCGCCAAAGTTATGCCTGTTGAAACACATACTTTTGACAACTCCTCAACTGCGATGGCATAGGATACATAATCCATTCCGGCTCCGCCATATTCAGGCGAAAAAGGTATGCCCATGAGACCGAGATCAAACATTTTAGCAACTGTCTCAAGCGGGAAGCGTTCTTCTTCGTCGATCTCATCTGCTATAGGCGCTACTTCGTTAAGCGCAAAATCCCTTATAGTCTCTTGCAGCAGCCTATGATCATCTGTAAAAAAATCCAATTTCGTTTTCCTTTAAGTTTTCGCTTAAACCAATATATCCATATTCTTCACTCCGTTCAAGTGAGTAAAGTGTTACCGACCTTCATACTTCGGAATCCGGCCGTCCTTAAATGCATTCAGACCTTCTAATCTATCTTGAGTGGGAACCGTCTTTAAGTATTCAGACCATTCGATTTCCATCGCATCTTCATATTTTCTGTCAAATCCATCCCGAACCGCCTTTTTTGCAGACTGAACTCCGATAGGACCGTTACTTGCTATTGACTTCGCTAATTCGAGTCCTCGCTCCAATAAAATATTTGCCGGCATTATTTCATTTAACAGCCCTGATTTTAGCCCTTCCTCCGGACTTATATCTTTTGCTGTGGTTATCCATTCTAACGCTTTCCCCATGCCCACAATCCGCGGCAGTCTTTGAGTACCTCCGGCGCCCGGCATTATTGCCAGCGAAACTTCTTTTAGTCCCATTTTCGAATCATCCGCTGCAAGGCGAATATCCGCTGCAAGCGCAAGTTCCATCCCTCCGCCCAATGCGACACCGTGAATAAGTGCCAGCACAGGAACCCTGATATTCCAAATCCCATCAACTGCCTTCCGTATCTTTTTCACTGCCACCGATACTTCCGAATCATCAAGTTTTAGTCTCTCTTTAAGGTCTGCTCCGGCGCAAAAATGTTTACCCTTTGACCGAAGAATCACGACTCGTGTTTGACGACTCTTGATCCAATCACTGATTTGTTCGGTAGCTTCAAACAGTTCGATTACGGTCTCCGACCCCAGCGCATTTACAGGTGGATTATCGAGTACTATTTCCGCTATGAAAGAATCATTTTTTAATCTGACCTTGCCGCTCAAATGTCTGTCACCGCTTCTTCTCCCTCAGGGGAAGGTAAAACATATCTTATTTTAAAAGTATTTCCGCTTTCTGATTCCAAATTTCTCACATGTTTACGTTTCAGCACCGAATGGGTTATATGAACGCCTTTCTCAATTTTGCTTCCGAATATATATGTAACACCTCTCAAATGGACATTGTCTTCTATAATTACAGGAAATTCATCATTGCCGGTTATAGATACGCGCGATTCAATTATACAATTATCACCGATCTTTACCTCCCCTTTAATTTCGTTTCCGTGAAGAATTTCCGTTCCTTCACCGATTTTTATGGACTGTCCGGGGAAGTTACTCATCGTTACTCTTTTCCCGATAAAAGTATTAGCTCCTATTTGCACTTCGCCTGTTAGCTGGCTGTTTGTGCATATTTCAACGCCGTTCGAGAGCCGCACATTTGGTCCAAGAGATACACCCTTTTGTATTATTATGTCTCCGGATTTCCCTGAATTATCCAGCTTCAAAATCCGTTCTACTACTTCTTCCGCAATGAAAAAATCATACCTGTCTTCAATGGTAATCACATCTTTCAGCAGTTCATAGACTCTATCCCTTGCAATAGCTTCCATTTCCAATAGAGTACTTTTTTCATTGAATCCTTCTACTAATCTGCTGTTCTCAGCATTTACCGCGCTGACTTTCTTATCATCTTCATTGTACATCTTTATCAGATCCGTGAGATATAATTCACCCTGAACGTTATCTGTAGTTAATTCCCCAAGATTTTCTCTCAACGACTTTGCCTTGAAGCCAAATATTCCCGTGTTAAATTCGCGAATGTTCAAAAGATCGTTTTTGCCGACCTCAAATTTCATTCCTTTGTGAGTTATTTGATAGGCTTGAGCATTGCTCATTGCGAGAATATCTTTATGCTCTATGATCTCAACCACCTCACCTTTATGCTTACCATCCGGTACTCGAACAATTCTGCCATATTGATTGCGTTTCGTATCTCCTTCGTAGAGTCCCGTCAATACCATCATATCCGCTTTTGATGATTGAAATGATTCTTTAAAATCAGATATAGTATCCTTGTCTATTAGTCCCATATCGCCCGGAACTATGTAAACAGCCCCATCGAAATCCTCATCGCTTAAAAGATTCAACGCTCTTTTGACAGCGTCTCCCGTTCCTTTTTGTTCCTCCTGAAAAACAAAAGCAAGATTCTCCTTCTTACTGACTGTATCCGCTACTTCATTCGCCTTAATGCCGACCACGATAATCTGAGCCGAACTGACCAGTCCCTGCTCCAAAGCTGTTTGAACACGCAAAACAGTCGGTTTACCCCAGATTTCGTGAAGCATTTTAGACTTTTCGGATTTTATTCGCTTTCCGTGTCCTGCTGCAAGTATGATGCCCACAGAGCCTTTTGAGAGGTCTAATGGCGAGCTTAGTTTTTTGAGAAGTGAAAGAGTATCTTCTTTTTCCAATAATTATCCTATATTCGTTAATAAACAAGTATTAACAACGATAAACTTAATCAGATTAGCCTATATCAGCAAGGGGAAAGTATTCTCGGATAGATCTCGCAGCTCTGCTATTTCAATTAAATCCAAAGTCTTTTGAAACAAAAGTCGTCATTTTCAACTGCTTGGCCGATTTTCATCCATCCCAATAGTGAACTCGTCAGGAATTTCGATCTCCATAAGCAGCAGCCCTTGCCCGTGTGTCTTTCCCTGCGCATCGTTTTTCAACGATTGTGAACCTCCGCCTCCCAATGAATCATGCAATATGAAATTCAACGAAAGAAGATTCGGCAGATCGTATCGTTCAACATCTCCCTTCACAATATCCCCAAAATGTGATTTGACTTTTTCAGCGGTCACCGCAGCTGCGATGATATCATAAGCTTCCCGGTTCTTTGCAATTAGCCCGACATTACTTGAATTACCTTTATCACCTGATCTTGCGTGGGCAATATCCAAAAGTCTGATTTTTCTCACAGCTAAATTGATTCCACCGTTACTTCAGGTTTTATCAGTTTTTTACTTAACAAAGCAGGCCAATACGCATAAATATTTTGTGGTTTCGGTCTTCCGCCTGCAAATCCGGTAATACCCGGGGGGCCGTTAGTAATGACAGGAGCCAACTCTTTCCCGAATCGTTCAACCGCTGATTTATCTGAATCCCGCACACCGAGTCGGAGCACAACCTCATTGACCTGTTCCGGAATTGGATTTATCTTTCCATGACTTGAGTCCAATCCCAAAAATTCCGTATTCGTTTCTTCGTATTCATATCCGGCTTGCTCGAGCCTTTTCCAAATAATTTCAGCGCATTTTTTTGCTTTATCAACCGCGAACGGACCGGAAATAGTTAAACTTCCCGACGCTTTATATCCGACGAAATGATTGATAGATACTTTGAATGTATCAGTAGCCGCACCCCCTTTCACACCGGTGACGCGAACGCGATTATTCCCCTCTTCTTCCAAAGCAATACTTGTGAAATCTACAACACAATCGGGTGTGATGTAATTCGTCGGCTCTCCCATTTCGTACAACAGCTGTTCGCTAACCGATTCTCTGTTGATAAGCCCCCCTGTCCCATCGTGTTTTGTTATGACAAATGAACCGTCAGAAGAAGCTTCAACAATCGGGTATCCTATATTTGAATAATCGGGAACATCCCACCAGCGCGAGTAATTACCGCCTGTGCTTTGAGCCCCGCATTCAAGAATGTGACCCGCCACCGTTCCCGCAGCCAGAAGATTAAAATCATCAGAATTCCAGCCAAATTCATATATCATCGGAGCGAGCGTTAACCCCGTATCGGTAACCCTTCCGGTAATCACAATATCAGCGCCTTTCGAAAGCGCTTCCGCAATTGGAGCTGCTCCCAGGTAAACATTAGCGGAGACAATGCTGTCCCTAATCTCTTTCAGTGAAAGCCCGGTATCCATATTGGACAGCGGTGCCCCATCATCCAACAGTTCATCAAGCCTATCCAATATGTCATCACCTTTTACGATGCCAATTTTTAAACCCGAGATTCCTAATTCATTGGCGGTACTTCTCAGCGCCTCTAAACAGGAATCAAGGTTCACTCCTCCCGCATTCGTAACAACTTTTATTCCTTTTTCCAATACGTCGGGGAAAATTTCTCTCATTACATCCACAAAATCTTTGGCGTAACCAGCCTGTGGATTTTTACTTTTTTGCCTCTGCATAATTGACATAGTCACTTCAGCCAGATAATCCAACGTCAGGTAATCTATTTGTCCACCCCTGACCATATTCAGAGGAGCATCTACGGAATCTCCCCAAAAGCCCTGAGCGTTGGCAATTCGGATTATATCCGCGCTCAAGTCCTTAATACTCCCGTCAGATAGGCGGGCATATCCGGATTATGGTCTGCCATTTCTAATCCCTGAATCAACAAGTTTCGGGTATCACGAGGGTCAATTACGGCATCTAACATCATTCGGGCAGCTAAATAATATGGAGACATTTCTTTTTCGTACTTTGCTTTAATCCGTTCATAAAATTCTTCTTTCTCTGAATCGCTTAAATCCCTCTTTGTATATAGGACCGTGTTTGCCGCTATTCCGCCGTCCATTACCGCAAGTCGAGTCGTGGGCCAGCCAACTATCAAGCGGGGGTCGTAAGCTTTTCCGCACATCGCATAGTTTCCCGCACCGAAAGAGTTCCGCAGGATAACAGTAAACTTCGGAACAACCGAATTTGCCTGAACATTAACAAATTGAGCGCCATCCTTAATAATTCCTTCATTCTCAGCTTTTGTTCCTACCATAAATCCTGTTACGTCCTGCATAAAAACGAGTGGTATCCTCCGTTCGTTGCACAGCATTATAAAGTTGGCAGCCTTCTTCGCGGAATCCGAATAAATCACATTTCCCATCTGTATTTGCGGGGGTTGGGATTTTCCGGTATGATCGAGCGGCATTTCTTTTTTTACCGACATCCCCTGATTGGCTACAATGCCGACAGAAAATCCTCCGATCCTGGCAAAACAGGTGACTATCGTCTTCCCGTATTTTTTCTTATATTCCTCCAATTCACTTCCGTCCACGATTCGTCCGATTATCTCCCTCACATCGTACTTGCCGCCTAAGTCAGCGGGGAGAATCCCAAGTAACTCATCGGGATCTAATTTCGGTTCTATTGCTTTCTCTCTCGCCAGACCTAATTTTTTCTGAGCGCCGATAAGAGCCATCTGATTGCGTATCCAATCGAAAGCCTCATCTTCCGTATCGAATTGGTAATCCGCTACTCCGCTGACGGCGTTATGCATTTCTGCCCCGCCTAATGTTGCCATATCGACATCCTGTCCCAATGCCGATTTTACGAGAAACGGGCCGGCTAAAAACATATTAGCGTTTCCGGTTATCATCGCTAATTCGCTGGACATAGCGGGAAGATAAGCCCCTCCCGCAACACAAAATCCGAACACACACGATATTTGCGGGATACCCATCGCCGAAAGCTTGGCATTATTTCTGAATATCCTTCCAAAATGCTCTTTATCAGGAAAAATCTCAGCCTGACGTTCAAGGTTGACGCCCGCTGAATCCACCATATATATGATGGGCAGATGATTCTCCATTGCGATTTCCTGAGCTCTAAGATTTTTCTTGCATGTAATTTCTACCCAGGCTCCTGATTTAACAAGCGGATCGTTCGCTACTATGACGCACTTTTTACCGGCAACCTCGCCGATAACCGTGACCACGCCTGCGGATTTATAACCGCCTTTAATCTCTTCATACATACCATCAGCGGCAAACAATCCAATTTCCGTAGCGGGTGAGTTTTTATCAAGTACACGCTTTATTTTTTCTCTCGCACTCTGTTTCCCTTTCTCGGCGAGTTTAGCAAGGCGCGATTTATCATGCTCTTTTGTTTCAACTGATTTTGAATTCAATTCTTCGAGGAGAATCTTGAGAAACTTTTTACGTTCTTTAAATTCTTTTGATTTGGTATCTAATTTTGATTCAAAAATTTTCATCTGATATTTTTCTTTATCGTTTAAAAGTTAAAGTTGAATATCCTTTAATACCAGTTGAGTGTTTTTTCTGCCGTTCCATTCATTTTCTTCGATTTCATATGCTAATTTAATACCCGCTTCAGGCGGGTTGAGAATCCTTACCAGATCTTCAGCCATATTGAATCCAATGGTATCAAACAAAATACCACCCTGTTTGACCTTCATTTTCAGATGATTATCTCCCACTATAAGCGGTTTTCCCTCTATTTCAACTCCTTCTGATACGAAAATCGGTTGTGCATTGTCAACTCCGTAAGGCTCAAGCCTTCGAATAGTTTCCAACAGTTTTTTATCAATTTCACCGAATGAAATTTTGCTTTCTACTTTGAGGGTCGGCTTAATCATTTCGTCTGTCAGCTTGGCCGCTACAACATCATCAAATGTGTCAACGAATTCTTGTAGCTTTGACCTTTCTATGGTCAGGCCTCCAGCCTGTTCGTGACCGCCGAATCCGATTAAAAGATCTGAACATTCTTTTAGCGCTTCGTGTAGATTAAATCCCGGAATACTTCGTCCCGATCCTCTCCCAATACCGTTATTGAGCGAAATCATAACTGCCGGTCTATGATATTTTTCCGTTATTCTCGAAGCGACAATGCCGATTACTCCCTGATGCCAGTTCTCCCCATAAAGAACAGCGCCGGAAAATTGATCAGGATCATATCTTTCAAGTAACTGTTCCTCAGCCTCCTTAAATGTTTTCATATCTATCGCACGTCTTTCCGTATTTAGAATCTCAAACTTTTTCGCCAATTCCTCTGCACGCTGGAAATTATTCGTAGTAAAAAGTTCAGCAGCTTCCCGCGCATCCCCGATTCTGCCTACAGCGTTGATTCTCGGTCCGAATTTGAATATTACATCGCTCACTGTGAGACGGTTTTTTTTAAACCCTGAAGAGCGCAAGAGCGATTTCAAACCCACTCTTCCCCCTTTGAAAATGGCAGGTAATCCGAGAGAAACGATTACTCTGTTTTCACCTGTCATGGGAACTATATCCGCGGCTGTACCGAGCGCCGCCAAATCGTAGAATTCTTCTGCATACCAATTTTCTTTATCTTGATGTTTCCGTATGGCTTGAACAAATTTGAAAGCCACCCCGGCGCCGGACAGATTACGAAATGGATATGATGAATCAGGTCTTTTAGGATCGACTACAGCCGCTGCATTCGGCAATTCCCCAACGGCTTCGTGGTGGTCGGTAATTATAACTTCAATACCGTTGCTCATTGCAAATTCAACTTCTTTATGAGCGGTGATACCACAATCGCATGAAATTATTAAGCTAATGCCTACCTGTTTAGCGGATTCAATACCTTTTATTGACAGACCATATCCTTCCTCACGCTTCGGAATATAATATGTCACACGAGCTCCCATTTTTTTGAGAGTAAGGTATAGAATAGAAGTTGAAGTCGTCCCGTCAACATCATAGTCGCCATAAATAAGAATACGATTATCCTTTTCTATATGTTTGAAAACTATTTCAATCGCTTTCTCCATATCATTCAGTAAAAAAGGATCATGAAAATGCTCTTCGGAAGGATTAAAAAATAGTTTTGCTTCGTTAAGCGTTTGAATTCCGCGATTAAGAAGTAATTCAACGATTATTCTTGAAAGCCCTGTTTCAGCTGAAAGAGCCTTAGATTTATTCTTATCTATTTCAGGAAAGGACCATAATTTATTCATTGTTCACCATTATTTAAAAATATAAGCTTCAAGCAGATCTATAAGCCGAATTCTGTATCCCGAAAAATCGGGATGGCGATCATTTATCTAGGCGTTATGTTACCACAACACTCAAGCGATCTACCCGGAAATTAATCGGTTTGCACCGAAACGCGCCAGCCACGCTCTCTCCTGCATGATCTTGCTCCAGGTGGGGTTTACAAAGCTTCCGGGGTCACCCCCGGAACTGGTGGTCTCTTACACCACCTTTTCACCCTTACCTTTCCGATAAAATCGGAAATCGGCGGTATACTTTCTGTTGCACTTTCCGTCCCTCGCGAAACCTCTCCGTTAGGGAGCACCCTGCTGTATGGAGTTCGGACTTTCCTCCCCCCGCTAATATTAGCGAAAGGCGATCGCCCGATCTGCTTGAAACATTAATTTTAATTTTCAACTTTGACTTCCTGATGAATCAGGACCCGACCACAAGATTCACAATTAATAATTTTATCCATTTTTTTCACTTCCACAATTAATTGAGGCGGAAGCCTATGGAAACACCCGCCGCATGAACCTCTGACAACCGGTACTACGGCACGACCGTTTTTCGCTTCACGAATCCGTTCATATTTTGAAATCATTGATTGCGCGATATTAGGAGTAATTTTATCTCTCTTCTTAAGATACTCGGTTTCATCACTCTTTGTTTCGTCAATCCTCTTATTCAATTCTTTTGTTCTTGATTCAAGATCTTGTTGTATTTCCTCTGACAATGCCTGTGAATTTTTATTTTCTTCCTCGCTTGTCTCCCGTTCAGACATTAAATCAAGAGTCTGATTTTCACTTTCGTCAATGGCATTTTGGAGCGTCTCTATTTCATGTGTAAGAGCATCATATTCCTTATTAGTAGTTACTGCATACAGCTGTTCTTTATATTTTTTAAGTTTTGTGTTAGCCTGTGCGATATTAGCCTCGATATCCCGAATACTCTTATTTATTTCCTCTATTCGAGCATCACTTTCTTTTAAACTTTTTTTAGTCTCTTCAAGATCTAACTTCAGACTTTCCACTTCCTGAGGAAGGCTTCCACGAAGTTCTTTTATCTCGCTTAGTTTTGAATCTACTTGTTGAAGTTCTATCAATCTGTCCAACGATTCCCGCATTTACTTTCTCCTAAATGACATTGAATTCAAAATGTAATTTAATTTATATCTGAGTTACCATTAAACAATTTCAATGGATTAGTTTCTGTTTCAGACCTTGCAACAGAAATGTCTGATGACGCTAATCCTGATTTCAATTGCGATACAATCAAATCTAAAATCACCTGTTCACTTTCATAATGTCCCGCATCAACTAAACTTATTCTGTTCTTGGCCTGAAGCCAATGACTATGCTTGATGTCGGAGCTGACAAACACATCGGCGCCTAATTCAATCACGCTTTCAAGGAAACTCCCCCCTGAGCCTGAACAGATAGCCACACTTTTAACGTTATCCTCCAAATTACCTTGATATTTAAGCGCTTCCACTTTTAAAGCGACTTTTACCATATCAAGAAAATCACCTAATTTTATCTTCTCAACTGTTTTTCCTATCCTGCCTAAATGACCAATGGCATCACTCCCTATTGGTTCCACTTCGGTTAAATTTAACTTTTTTGCAAGCTGGTCGTTTACTCCACCCTTAACGGCATCTAAATTCGTATGCATTGAGTAAACGGAAATATCATTTTTAATAATATTGATAATTACTGAAGCAGGATATTCATTTGATTTCAACTTGAATAAGGGATCAAATATAATCGGATGGTGTGTAACTACAAGGTTAGAATCCGTTTTAACAGCTTCTTTCACCACCATTTCCGTAATATCCAATGCGACTAATATACCTGATAAATCATCACTTTCAGAACCAATCAATAATCCTACATTATCCCATTCCTGAGCTGTTTCTTCCGGAGCCCAATCATTCAATATTTTTATAGCGTCGTTTACTTTCACAGCATAAAAAAATACCCCTAAATATGAGGGGCATTTATATTAAAATTTTATTTTTCGAAGTGGTAAAAATATCAGTCTCCGATTTCCCGGTGACTTCACTTTCCAATTCCTTTTATTATTCTAAGCATATATTCCATTTTCCGTGGGCGATACTGGACTCGAACCAGTGACCTCCACGATGTGAGCGTGGCACTCTAACCAACTGAGCTAATCGCCCTTACAGCGGAGTAAATATATAATCAATTAAAAAACTTGTCAAGCGGTTATTATAATCCGAACACCAAGTTTACATATGTGAATTTCTTAACATATCGACTTCTTAACATATTTATTAAAAGCAAAAAAAGTCAACATTTTATATATCCAGCATTTAGATTGTAGGATGTTACTGAATCACACAAATTTTACCGTGAAGCGGGAAACACCTGTTTTGTCGCTATATATCATCAGGCACATTTTTATAGTTACCCTTACCCTTCTACTTGTGTCGTTAATATTACCTGATTTCGCCACAGCGGGAGATACCGGTGCCCTCAACGGCAGCATAAAGGACGAAAATGGGAAACCACTTATAGGCGCTTCAGTGGTACTGACAGGCACATCAATGGGTGCGGCAACCGACAGCAAAGGTAATTTTTTAATATTCAACATTAAATACGGCTCCTATGACATCAGATTTTCTATGATTGGATATCAGGCCGTCATCTATCAGAATGTTACTATATTACCTGATATAATCTCTTCTTTGGACATAATATTGAAACAATCAACACTTTCAATGGAAGAAGTAGTAGTGGAAGCCGCATCACCTTTAATCAGACGGGATATTACCGGCTCTTTACATGAATTGGGCAGAGAGAAAATTCAGAATATTCCGGTTAATACACTCGAAGAAATTGCGGGTTTGCAGGTAGGAGTGACTCGTGATGGTTATATCAGAGGCGGCAGACGAAATGAAGTCTTATACCTAATAGACGGCTTGCCGGCCAATGACTTGATAACCGGAGGTCTCGGCACCGATTTACCTAAGAGTTCCATAGAGAGATACACTCTCCAAACCGGTGGTATTGACGCCGAATACGGCGATGCCCTTTCGGGTGTAATCAATATTTCAACATCCACAAGTAAGGATAAAACTGTTAGATCATTTCGATTTAAATCGGATAACCTTCAGGGTGGGACAGAACACAGCAAGGAATCTGAAGCGGAGCTGTATTTAAGCGGTCCTCTGAGGAATTCTAATTTGAGTTATCTTGTGTCGGGAAATTTTAACTCCTCAAGTACAAGATGGTGGCAGGATATGGATTTATATTTCGATTCACCAACTTCATCCGCCGGAAATTTATTATCAAAATTAGAAATGAATTTCGGCAGGAATAAAACATTAGCTATCCAGGGAATATATTCAAGCAGAAAATGGCGTGATTACGAATTCAGCTGGCGATTTAATCTAAGCGGCTTACCAAAACGGAAGAGAGATTCCCTAAGGCTGGCTTTATTTTGGTCTCATTCGCTTTCAAACAGAATCTTATACACTATTTCCCTGTCGCGTTACGATATTCAGTCTCGCATCGGCGAAGGAAGTCCCGATCAATTAAGCGTAGAGCCGTGGCAATATGATATTCTCCTTCGTTACGTTATTTCCGGTAATCGAAACTGGTGGGAAAAAACAAATCAAACAAACTACACAATTAAATCTGACATCCAGAGTAAGCTCTTTGACCGCCATCTATTCAAAGCGGGGGTAAATCTCAATCTCTTCAATGTGAACTCGGAAATCATAAAACTCGAACCGAGAAAAACCTATTTCGGTAAACCGAAATTAGGTGAAGATTTACTTAATTACAGCAATAGTTATGAATACCGCCCAAGGTCCGGAAGTATATATATTCAAGATAAGATAGTCTCCGGTTACGACGGGTCAACCGTGAGCGTCGGAGTGCGATTAGATTTTCTTGATCCTCGCGCAAGTCGGCCTGCTATCGAATTGATACCGATAAGTGAAAACGAATTTGAACAAAATGTTTCTTCGTTTGTTCCCGCATCTGTAAAATATAACATAAGTCCTCGATTGGGATTTTCTGCCCCGTTGACCGATAAAGCGGTTATGTTTCTGACTTTTGGTCAATATTTCCAAAACCCGCTGTTTGAGCAACTCTACTCGGGACTCTCCAACACCCAGTTCCGATTTGGAAATAGTGTTTTGAGAGGTAATCCGGATCTTGAACCCGAGACAACAAGAGCTATCGAAATCAGTCTTAAATATCGTCTACCGTCCCATTCAAGTTTTTCGGTTGTTTATTATCAGAAAGAGACAACAAACCAAATTGATTCCCGGACTTTAATACCCACAAACAGCAGAATCGCAGGAGATTATGGATTTTCAGAATTCGTAAATAATCCATTCGCCAAATCTTCGGGATTTGAATTTATCATTTCTAGAAAAGGCGCCAAAAGACTAAATGGCAACATATCATATGTCCTCGGTAGAGCAAAGGGTCTGAGCGAAAACACTGATCAGGGGCTGAACTTCGCGCAATGGGGATTTGAAGTACCCTCACAAATTTATTTTATGAGTTGGGATCAAAGACATACCTTTAAGGGTGATCTTCTATTTGAAACATCAAACAATTACCTTTTTTCACTTCTCTGGGAGGTGCATTCCGGCCGACCATTCACGTTTTTTCCTTCATCTGATGGAGTTACCGCTGAAAATCCCGATCAACCATTCATTCCCAATAATAGAAGACTTCCTTCCTCTAAAATAGTCGATATACAACTATCCAAACGATTTATTTTAACAAGATCTAAAGGCAAACTTTCAGGCAGATCCGTGATGGTTTATTTCACTTCCCGGAACCTGCTGGACTCGAAGAACGCTATCTGGGCAGATTCCTCCGGAAAACTCGGAGGAGAATTGGATGACCCTTCAGCGTTTAATATTGGCAGAAGATCTTTCATCGGGATCACTGTAGATTTATAATTTTCATCACTTACAATTTAGTGAATAAATCCCTTAAAATTATATTGCTCTCATTTTTATCAAGCATAACTATGATCAGCTGCGAGGAATCGTTGCCGAGCAGAAATGAAATTCCTGTTGATTTATTTTCTACATATCTTAGTACTGCTGACGGTAGAACATCTTTCACTATCACGAGAGACCCTGCGGCATTTAATTTTCCACATCCTGCTCCGGTTAGAATACGGTTTGCTTTGATTAACATATTTGATGAAACATTACAGGGTAGTTCGGAAAATATCACCGGCTCAGTTGATATTTGGATTGCCGACGATATAAATCTCGCTGGCAATACGTATGTATTGACTAAAGACAACGAATTTCCTACTACTGGAACACCATCTCTGATACAGAATTCTTTCTTGACAATTGATCCAGGCGATACTTTTTTTGTCGAAATTTCCTGGCCTCACGAAGTCGAGGGCACGGACAAAGTATGGGAATATTTGGGAATGGTTAACGGTTCCTCTAAACTTGTAAATATAAGTGTATTAGTAAAAATCCAACTTTTTAGAGAGCTACCGGTAATAGTATCCGAATTACTCCAACTTCATATCCTTTACATTAAAAATAGTTGAAATATCGTATGAATTCTATTTTTTCAATATTATTCAGTTTTTTTACTTTAACTGTTCTTTCAATGAGCTGCGAGGAATCTCTTCCTACCAGAGAAGCAACACCGGTTCAATTATTCGAGACTATTTTCCAGACTGCTGACAGCGGAACAACATTTACTTTCACACGAGACCCTTTAAATATAAGTACAAAACACCCTCCCCCCATAGTATATCATTTACAGTTGATAAACATATTTGATGAAACTCTGCAAGGCCTGGCGGATTCAATCAACGGCACTTTCGAAATATGGTTAGAAGAAGACCCTTCTGTCGGAAAAACTTTTTTACTTTCTCAATATAGTGAATTCCCTCCGATCGGAATCCCTTCTCACATTGATTCGTCATATATTACCTTAGACCCGGGGGATACTTTCTATGTTGAAATCGAATGGTTCCATGAGACTGATAATTCTGTCAAAATGTGGGATTATTTTTATTTAGAAAATGGGGATGAGCGAACTGTAAGAATCAATGCTTTAGCTAAAATCCAGCTGTTTCCCGGCACACCTCATATAATTACCAATATATTTAAGTTAAGCGCATTATATATTAAAATTAGCTAGACTTTTCTACTGCTTCAGAATCTTTTTAATAATTTTGTTATCATCAGGCAAAAATCCACTGGCGCTAAGTCTCGGGACAAGCTTTTTCCATATTGGTTCCCTTTTGAATACCCACTTAAATTCCGGCAATGATTCTTTGACTTTATCAACCATTACAAGAGTAGTTGCATACCAAAACCGCAGCTCAACATTGTCCGGCAGCATTTGCATTCCTAATTTGTATTCTTCCAACGCCTCATCAAATTTTTCCTCAGCCGCATAATCATCTCCTCTGCTGACATGATTATAAGCCTTTGCTACATAAACCAAACGCCTTAGCTCTTTTAGCGGCTCGCTCGAATCTTCTACCCTCAAATCGTATGGCCGATCCAAATAAACATTTCCAATCGGATCAATTGATACTATAATCAAAGCAGCTGACTGTTTTCCCCTTAAATCGCCGCCTTCAGATTGAGCAGCATCTAACGCAGCTAATAACCTGTCAACAAATTCTCCATCCGTCTTCTCGTATGCCTTTCCCATAGCTTCCCACACCGTATTCTTGAGCATTATATTCGCCTGTGTAGAATAATGTTCACCAATATGATCCCCGGCTTCGGCTATACAATTAGCCCCGGTATGAGCAGATACGATACCATTAGCGTCCACCATAGCCACCTGCCGTACATCGGAGCTTGGATCTGCCGCTAAAAGACCTCTAAGGGCTTGTACAGCCGTTTTACCCGCCTCCATAAGACTTAATCCAAGAGGTCCATAGCTAACCTCCACTATTGATTGTGTCGCAACTGCACCCACACCCGGCTTAGCCCATGTTACTATTGATCCGACACCGAAATAGTGGGATTGAACCGCCACACCCATTTGATTGCTTTCTTTGTCATAAGCCACAATTGAATAGGTATTAGCTTTGCGAATCGCCGAGGGATAATTCTGAGCATACAGGTTTGATGTAATCAGTAACAAAAAGAATAGTAGATAGAGTATTTGTTTCAT
This sequence comes from Candidatus Neomarinimicrobiota bacterium, assembly GCA_022573815.1. Taxonomy (NCBI): domain Bacteria; kingdom Pseudomonadati; phylum Fidelibacterota; species Fidelibacterota bacterium. Next base: position 3,655 of record JACZTG010000015.1, on the reverse strand, counting down.
GGTATTCTCCAATTAATTCTGAATAATGACCGAGAAAATAAAAATACCCTGCCAAATTAGGCAGGGTATTTTTATTAATATATTTTTAGACTGAAATTAGAAACCAATTTCCAATGAGAACACATGGTTGGCATCAAAAACATCAACGTCTCTGAATGCATAACCAAGTGTCAAATCAAGACCACCGGATTCGATCTCCAATCCTGCGCCGAGTGTTAATCCAAAAATGTCTTTATTTGAGTCTCCACTTTCGACGTCGATCTCGCTAATGTTTGTTTGAAAACCACCTCTAAGCGATATCATATCATTCATTACATATTCTGCGCCAATCCTACCAAAGTCAGATTGGAAGTTATCGTTAACAAAAGTAGCCGATAAATTCAGTGTATTATTTTCACCTGATCGCAGAGTATAAGAAGTGCCTAATTCAAGTGTAGAAGGCAATTCATCTGATTGTGTTTGAATCCCGAATAAAGAACTTGGTCGAGAAAAATCGTCAGCCTCCGCTCTTGTCAAAAGCCCTGATCCCGAATAGCTCATCGGCGTACCAAAATTCTTCATTACTACGCCTAATGTCAAGCCTTCAACACCGCCTAATCCGCTGTATTGAACACCGATGTCCACTGCAAAACCGGTAGCTCCTACATTAGCAAATGTTTCGTTAATTACTTTTGTATTCAGACCAACTGATACCCGGTCACTAAGATTACGCGCGAAAGATACTCCCAAAATAAAGAAACTGGGAGATTCAATCTCGCCTGTACCATCAGGATTATTTTCGGTTGTAACGGCAATATCTCCAACATCAAGACTTTTTAGGCTAAATCCAAACGTACCTACGCCGGCTACATTGGTCATGATAGCGCCATAACTCATGTCCATATCAGCAATATATGACATTCGTGAGAAGAGCGCGGTTGTCTTATTGTTGTTGACTGCCATACCGGCCGGATTCCAGAACATCGCTTCTATTCCGCCAATGCTCGCGACGTTTGAACCGCCTATTGCGATTCCACGTACTCCCACCGGAATCAAGAGCTGAGCGCCAGCTGATGTTCCAGCCCTGGCTCTGCCGCCTGCAAACGCTATCGATTGAGACAGCAGCAGTATCAGAATTCCAGCTGATAAAATATTTACAAATTTACCCTTCATAATATTTCTCCTACCTACTGTTGTTTTTAGAATTTCTATGGTTTTATTCATTATTGGTCACCCTTAGAAATTCTGTAGGAATTGTTGCTCTTGAACAATCATCAGTTTTAGAGTTTTCTCAAAACCATTCTCTAAAGAAACATGGGCTAAGTATATGCCACTAGCTACCGGTAGACTATTCCAGTTATTCAAATTCCAATCAACGTGTTGCAAGTTATCGTTTTTATTTACTGTGGCTACATGTATTCCAGCCAAATTGAATATCCTAATTGTTGCTTTTGCTGGTAAATGCGTAAACCTCACCCAACGAACACTCCTTGTAACTTCAAAGTTGTTAACTCCTAAATATGGGTTCGGGAAAACATTTATTGCCTTATGATCCTTGTCCTGTGCCGCATCAGTTGCTGCCGGCGCAGTGGTTGAGAATGTAAATGTATCCAGACCAACCTGTAATGGATTAGCAAAATTCATAGTATGCACATCTCCGGTTGCCCAGACAGACGCGCCACCTTGTTCAAAGAAGTGCATCCATGTTGCAGATGGATCTACTATGGAGCGCACAAAATTTGCGTCATCTTGATAATCCCTATTGAGAACGACTATATAGTCTCTACCTGCCATCCGCCAGCGTGCATTGGCTGATGTTCCAAAACCATCTGATGCTCCGGGATTGTTGTTGGGTTGGCCACTATCATAAGGAATATAATCAGTAGGAGCACCTGCATCAGCATTTCTGTTTATAACGGCTACTTCTAACTGTCTTCCGGCACCGTCATTACTTTCAATGTCCCAGAGCTCAAACGGAATTCGCAGTTGTACATTGGGTTCTGTTCCAGTTCCACCAAATGCATCCCGTGGCCACTGAGTGGAAAATGAACCGCCAGAAGTGACAGGGCTGTCATTATCAGAAGCTACGCCGGTGAACCTGTATTCGAGATCAATCTGTGCCTGGTTAATTGTCGGTACTGGAACTGGTGATCCAAATTCAAACCAGAAACCTGTTGCGGAACCGAATAACTGAGAGTCGCCCCAGAAGCTTAAGTTTGCGCCAACAGTGTTATCATCGAACCATGTAACAGGAGCATCAAAACTACCCAATACTTTTACAGTCATACCTTTCCGCATAATTCTGTCATCATCGCTTGAAAGGTTTGTCAAATTGCCAAGAACAACACCGTCAACCGGATTTTCAAGATTATACCAGAAAGAACCGGCTCCATCACCATTCATAGTTAATGTCCAATCAGCGGTGATTGTCGAGGATGGATCCAGAATCTGGACTTCTGCGGTAGCATTTGCAGTTCCGGTATGTGTAATTGAAGAGTCATCTCCCGCACTGGTAAGCATCTGACCTGCAGTGAATGCATATCTCACTCCTGCATCTGCAGGCTGTGGAATTACCGTAAGAATTACAGGCGGACTTTCCAACGCATGAACAGGAACATCAGCGCTTGAATTATTGTTATACGCCGTTACCGCGTAATAATATTCGTGATAATTGGTTATCCCGTTTCCATCTGAGTCAGTGTTAATTATCAGTGACCTTTCAATACCTGAATTCTTGCCTATTTGGGAAGGAAGAAGCAGTATCTGCCCACTAACCGGCTCGAACGTCGGATCAAGAATTGTTGTAATTTCATTTGCAACATCGAATGTCACCAGTTTGGTCGCCTCAGCCAATGTGGATGTCACAGAAGGCAATTGATAAACGTTATATCCTTCGAATGTATATCCTTTACTATCCGAATTGACTTCAGTATTTTCAACGTTGCCGGCTTCATTACCCCACGCAATAACTATCTGTTTATCTAAAGCAATAGCAGTAGCCCTTGGCGCTGCCGGTGGAGTCGGCAGGTCAAACAAGTTATCAAAAGCATTTTGAGCGGTGATATCATAAAATTTCAAAACATCAATACTTGATATTCTATCACCACCTATACCTGCTATTAGAGAAATAACAAGTTCCTGTGTATCTTGAAACGCCATTGTAAATGGACCTGCTGAAAGCAGGAATCTTCTATCGCCCGGTCCTAACGGATTACCATCTACCCAGCCTTCTCCGGTTTTGGGATCACCGGATAGAGTAAATTTTGTTGCTATTCCCGTATTTGGATCTACAAAGGGGTTACCCGACGTAGGAATTAAACCGTGCATCAGGTTGTACCATTGAATAGTTCCTTCATAAGTACCAAGAGGCGGATCGGAGATTGAGCTGCCCGCCGCAAAGAATACAAAAGAGGACATTGGTAGATTTCTCTTATCATGAACTACTTTCAAATTAAATATTGCGGAATCTCCCGGAGAGTCAACAATCGGACCCTGGAAGAAATCATATCCAACTGCCGGAGGCGGGAGGCCAAAGTCTCTAAAGGCAACATCTATCGATGAAGAGTTGTAAGTATATCCGAGACTGAGTTCCGGAACGCTTCCTGCAAAATCATCTCCAAAATCACCAAGATCAGGATCTGACCATTGAGTTAAGAACATTTCTTCTATAGTCGCA